>JAVBPB010000150.1:0-4084 GCA_031549965.1 Mobilisporobacter sp.
AAAAATGATAGTAGATTGTAAATTTACATTAGAACAGATTAAAACAATATCCAAATCAATGGTTGTTCTGGTGGATAAAAGAGAAAAGGAAAATAAACATATCATTGATTATTTTACAAAGAACAATATCAAATATGAAAAGCGTACCTTGGATTATGGAGATTATAGTTTTTACATACCATCAGGTACAGCAGGAGTTGACAAAGATATATATTTTCATAAAGAAGTAGTAATTGAGCGTAAAAACTCACTGGAAGAATTAAGCGGAAATCTTGGTAAAGACCGTGACCGTTTTGAAAAGGAATTTTTAAAAGCTTCTAAGGATGGATGTAGATTATATCTTATGGTTGAGAATCCAAGAGGATACAATGACATTATGGAGCATAAGTATAGGACTGATTTTAAACCACTGCCATATGTGGCAAGTCTTAAAAGCTTTGAAAATCGTTATGGCTTAAATATCCAGTTTATTGAAAAGCAGTATGCAGGGTATATAATTTACTCAACATTTTATTACTACATGCGTGAGAATATGAATTGAAAAAATTAGGCCCTATTGATTTAGTATAAAATTTGCTTATATAACAAGGAAAGGATGAGCCATGAAGAATATCATTGATTTTTTGACAAGGACTACAAAAAGACAAGAATTGTTTTGCCTTTATTACATAAGGACACACAATGCAACTCTGGCATATTCACAGGCGTATGAGTGTGATGTTGCATCCGGAAGAATAAGAGGGAATGAATTACTTAAACGTAGCAATATACAATATTATTTATCAACATTAGTAAAAAATGACATGGACAGCCAAACCAGAGATATTGTGGAACTGTTTACTGAGATTGCTTTTTCTAGTATTACAGATGTTTGTGAATTTGGTACAGAACAGGGAGTACTAATGTATAACGGTCATCCCATTAGAACATTATCGGCAACAGGAGAACAAAAGAAAATAACACTAATGAGCCAGTATTTCTGGCTAAAAGAGGATATTCAATATTATTCAAAGGGTGTAAAGGCAATCAAGTTTAACAAGGATGGTTCTTTAAAACAGGTAACAATGGACTTACAGGCAAAATTTAAAGCAATGAATTTCTTAGAGGAACATTTGGAATTAGTGAATAATGCATTTGCATTTGATGCATATATTGAGAGCCTTATTATTGATAATTTGCAAGGATTAACCAGGAAAGAAATTGACTTCAAGAAATATAGAGAAGATATTTATAAACTATTGGCGGCATAGGAGGGTTAAATATGCCCGTTAAAAACCAAGGAGGAGCACCCAGAGGAAACAAAAACGCAGCAGGACATGGAGCACCAAAGAAAAATAAGAACGCTGTCAAGCATGGGTTATATGAAAAACTTTCCATGGATGATATGACAGAAGATGAAAAGAATTTATATCTTTCACTATTGGATGCATCTGGCCATCATGAAGAACTTGCAGAATTACGCTATAAATATATTTGTATTATGAAATCAGAGGATCACAATAAACATTTGCTAAGGCAGTTAGTAAGCAAGATAAGGCATATTCTTATAAATGAGTGCTATGTGCATACGGAATATGAGGACAAGCAGTTAAAGAGAAAAGAAGTTGATAAGGTTATTCAAGAATTATTGAAAATAGTGTAATGGTTTTGAAAAAATTAGCCTATAAGAGTAAAACAAACAACTGCTGCCAACTGCAAAGCGTAATTTGACCCAAACAGACGTTTTTAATTAATAGCTATACAAAGGTTACCATGAATGGATTTTGAT
Source organism: Mobilisporobacter sp. (assembly GCA_031549965.1). GTDB lineage: Bacteria > Bacillota > Clostridia > Lachnospirales > Lachnospiraceae > JAVBPB01. Next base: position 1,769 of record JAVBPB010000150.1, read on the forward strand.
TCAAATTTGACGAAAATAGACGGTATGTACCATGTTTAAATGCTATTGGAAAAGAAAGAATTATTATTTTGACAGTAAGTATTTATCTTAAAGGTTTTAAATTATACAAGGATGTGAGGAAATGTTATGGAAAAGAAGAAAAGGGGTGCACCTTATGGGAATAAGAATGCTGTTGGTCATGGTGCACCTATAGGAAATAGGAATGCGGAAAAGCATGGATTTTATGCTACATTTATCTATCCATCTAAGTTTAACGAATGTGTGTTCAAATTATTAGAACTTAATGATATCAAACCAACCAGAGCGAATTTTTTTAAGGGAAGGGATGAGCTGCTAAAGATTATAAAGGATAGGGGGCAGCAGGATACATAAAGCACATTAAGGAACTGATAAATTGCAATTATAAAGATTTGTGCAAAGTATTGATTTCATTGACTTGAAAGAAGTTGCTTATCAGACAAGCAACAACTTATTAACTGATTTAGGGTATTTATCAAAAAGCATAAACATATGTTCGAATTTGATTTATTACAGCCGAATTTACGACCATTTGGCTACAAAGTACACTCAAAAATAAAGCCAGGTATGGTAATAAATTTATTTGGAAAACAAACACGAATAAATAAAGATTGCATCTATTTTCCTTACAGGGCTAGTTTTATCAAGGAAACCAACGTATCGGTGACAAGGATACGTTGTAAATCTGCTGCCATTGAAAAAGGCATATGCAGTAGCATACACCTTTAAAAGTTTATGAATTTTGTAATTGTAGGTCAAGATTTTGCATTAACTAAATGAAACACTTATAGAGGATAGAAGTAGTGATTAAATTACATATCGAATAAATCAGCATGTGTGCCAGTACGATGTAACAAAAGTTCGTCATATGTCTGCTTATAAATCAATAACCAATCTGGTTCTATATGGCATTCCCTATATCCAATATAGTTACCACTTAAATTATGATCCTTATTCTTGGGTGGTAGTGGTTGAGGGATTCGGAGTGTATCAATAGCTATTTGCAACAATGGCATTTTATAATTACGTTTTACACAGGTTTTAAAATCCTTTTTGAATTTGGTGGAGTATCTCACATCTAACATTGTCATCCCTCCATTAGTTCTGTAAATAATTCTTCGGTACTACCTCTGAATTTAATACCGCCACCACTTTCCAATTCATGAAAAGCCTCTAATGTTTCATTGTTTGGGATTTTATCTGGTACTGCTGCACCTTGCAAGTAAGCAATAATATAAAAAAGTTTTCCCTCTGGTATCTGGTCTATAAGGTTTTTGGCAAGTTCCCTATTGCTCATAAAAGCACTTCCTTTCACGGCTATTGTATTAGTTTGTTATTAATTATTCTTCAAAATTAGTTGCAGGCACAAAATCGACATCCATACTGTAGTTAATAGTAGCAAGCAGTTTCTCCATGTCGTCAAAGCTGAAATTTTGTTTGTTAATGATTTTTGTTAGTGCTTGTGGTGTGATGTTTAGCCTTTGAGCAATTTCTCTCTGGCTGATTTGTTTCTCTAATAGGAGCTTTTTAAATTCTATAATTAGCTGCTCTTTAGAATAGTATTGCATAATTTGCCCCCTCTCATATCTATTTAATATTAGAATAATACAAAATGGCTTATAAGTCAACTGAAAAAGAATAGAAAAAACCTAAAAAGAGTAAAAAATAATAAATAAATAATACAAAAAGGTTGACAAATAACCTTAAAAGGGTTATAATGAATATAGATAAGAGAATGCACAAGCAACCGAGTAAGCCGAAAGCCCTCAATAAACTTTAAGCCATATACCTGTGAGTGAGCAATGGAGCAAGACCAATAGTCAGGAAGATTCTTAAAGGGTTGCAAATTAAAAAATGGAGGTACTTATATGAGCAAAGAAGAATTAATAATCAAAGTAAGAGAAGTCAAGGAACTTAAGTTAATGAAGGATGAGCTAGAAGATGAAATTAAAAGTATTGAAGATGAAATCAAAGCAGAAATGGTTTTAAAAGGTACACAAGAAATGGTAGTTGATATTTTTGAAATAAGATATACACCAGTAGTAAGTAACCGTTTTGATACTAAAGCCTTTAAGGAAAAATACCAAGACCTTTACAACCAATTTACTAAGGTTTCAGAATCAAAAAGATTTTCAATCATATAAGTAAGTGCAAATTATGATTTGAGGTGATTACATGACTAAAAATGAAAATGATGGAAGTGTTAGACTGAGCTATAAAGACGTTGATGAATTAATAGGCTCGCTCTGGTTTCTACAGGACAAAATAGAAGAATGCTACAAAAGAGAAACAAAAGCA
>JAVBPB010000075.1:0-30828 GCA_031549965.1 Mobilisporobacter sp.
GAGATAAATCTAAGGGTAGCTATGCTATAAGTTGGAATAGTAGCAATAACTAATAAGAGGAAAAAATAAAATATGAAAATCATTTTAAAATATATTGTAAAAGATACTTTTCAAAATAAATGGAAAAGTATATTATTATTGATGTCTCTATGCATTTCATCTATGGTTATTTTTTTAAATTTTACGCTAAAAGATGATTTGATGAAACAATACGAATCAGTGTTAAGGGGCTCATTTAAGGATTTTAATTATGTTATTCAAAAGAAGAAAGAATATGCATATATGGATAAATTTAGCTCTAATGAGATAAATCTTGAGAATTTAACCGTTGAAAAGCAGTTTGGTTTAGATAGAATATTAGGTTTATTTAATTGGGAGCAAGTTCAAATAAATTCCTATATATATGGAAGTGATTTAGATTACTTGGTAAAAGAAGGATTAATTGTAATAAACTCTAAAGGTGATTTTAATGAGATGAATTATAAATTAATTATCAGTAAAAATACTTCAGAAAAATATCATCTTTCTATTGCAGATGAAATAAAAATAAATACTGAACATGGAGAAATTGACCTTAGTATTGGAGCTATTGCTGAAAACAAGGGTATATTTCTTCAGGAAAATGATCGGTTAATGCTATTTACTTCAAAGGAAACTATAAATAATATTACTAACCAGAAAGATAATATTCGAGCATTGTATATTTCAGTAAATGACTTGTCAAAGGAATCAATTGATTTATTTAATAATAAAAACAATGAATATGTATTGATACCTTTGATAGATTACAAATCTATAGAATATGAATTGGAAAATACAAATAATTTTTTATTACTAATTTTTATAGCTGTTATAATTTTAGTTTTTTATCTAAATCTAGGAGTTGTTAGGATCATATTTGCAAATAAAATGTGTGATATTGGAACGTTAAGAAGTCTTGGGGCAAGCAAGGGGCTAATAAATACTTTTTTAATATTGGAGAATATATTATATGGATTAATTGGGGGTCTTTTAGGAATTATTTTTTCTAAATGGGTACATAAGTTTTTATTGGATATGTTGGGAGCTACAGTATTACAAAAATCAGATCTTGAAATGAATTATGGTACTCATACATTATATATGCTATTTTCTGTTGGATTTGTTGTATTTTTGCAGATAGTGATTTCTATTGGCGAAATTTATAGAATTAATAAAAAATCGATAAAGGATTTGTTGTTTGAAATTATAAGCAAGAAGCAAGAGTTTTCATTTAAGTTAACTTGTTTTGGAGGAATGTGTTTATTGTTTTCTTTTTGTTTCTTTTATTGGAATAATCAATACAAGTTGATTTTATCTGGATTAAGTTTTATTTTGGCAATTGGGGGTACAGTGTGTATAATACCGTTACTTCTTCAATTAATATCAAAATTATTTGAATATTTTCTAGGAGTTTATAATTTAGCATCAATTAAACTTTCTTTAAAAAATACTAGGAATAACAAAATGATTCAATCAAATGTAATTTTAATTACAATTATGTTGGCAATAATGATTATAATTTTATTAGTTTCTTCCTCAATCAATAAGCAGTTTCAAAAAATAATAGAAACTTTTGATGGAGAAATTCAGTTAAGTGGATTAAGTGGTAGTGCAGAAGATTATAAGAAATTAGAGGAATTAAATGAAGTTAATACATTAAATTATATATATTATTTATTCGGTGATTATGAAGTGAATGGTGCTATGTATACAATTGGCATCTTTGGATTGAATAAGGACATGATAGGAATTAAGGATTTATCAGGAAAGATTAAAAACTTATCAAAAAGTGAAGTGCTAATTGATGAAGTTTATGCAATTAAACATCAGATACAAGTTGGAGACAAATTAACAATAAATATTAAAAACAAACTAAATATAGTATTAGAAGTAGAGGGATATATAGATTCGAGTACATTTACTTCATCTCGAAATGTATTTGTTATATCAGAAGAAAACTATAAAGAGAATATAAGTATAAATCCAAGTTGTATAGGAGTAAAGGTTAATGGAGATGTAAAACAGGCAAAAGCATCATTAGCTAATAATTTAATAGGAACGGGTGTAGTAATAGAGACTGTTGAAGAGTTTATTGGCAAAAATATGTCTGAGGTTAATTCTTTGCTACAGCTATTTCAATTGATTTTAGGAGCAATATATTTATTTGTTATTGCAGGGATTGTTACTAATCAGGTAATTGGATTTTTTTCAAGAAAAAAAGAGTATGCGGTACTGTATTCAGTAGCTATGAGTAAACATCAATTAGGGATAATGGCTTTTTTTGAAATCTTTGAGTTGGCTTTTCTTGGATGTGCATTCGGAACAATCCTAGGACTTTATTTATCAAAAGTACTAGAACAAATTCTTTTTGGCATGGGAGAATATATTAAAATGCAGATAGATATTGAGAAGATGGTAGGAAATATATTTGGTGTCTTTATTTTTCTAGTATTAATTAATTTGTTTTTGCTGAAAAATATACTAAATCTAAATATTGTTGAAGAAATAAAATATGAGTAAGGAGCTGATAAAATGGAACCTATTCTTAAATGTAATTCATTAACTAAAATATATGACACTAAGCGAGGAATAACAGATGTTACAATTCAATTGTATAGTGGCAAGATCATTGGGCTTCTTGGCCCGAATGGAAGTGGTAAGTCAACGTTTATTAAACTGATTACGGGTATGCTGACACCTACAAGTGGAGAAGTACTTATTAATGGAAGCAGGCCAGGTAAAGAGAGTAAAGAGATAGTTTCTTATTTACCAGAGCGAAATTGTTTAAGTACTTGGATGCGTGTAGAAGAGGTATTGGAATTTTATAATGATTTCTATAAAGATTTTGATAAGAATAAAGCTTTATCTTTATTAGAAGAAATGCGTATAAACTTGAAAGAGCAGGTAAAAACATTATCAAAAGGAACACAAGAGAAAATTCAATTGATTATGTCTATGAGTCGAAAGGCTATGTTGTATTGTTTGGATGAACCTATTGTAGGAGTAGATCCGGCTGCACGTGAGCGTATAATTAATACAGTTTTAAAAAATCGTAATCCAAATGCAGCATTAATTATTTCAACACACTTAATTAGTGATGTAGAAGATATATTAGATGATGTAATTTTTATACAAGATGGAAAGATTATACTGACGGAAAATGCACAGAAATTAAAAAGAGAAAAACAATTATCTATTGATAAAATATTTAGGAGTATGTATCGGAATGATTAAATTATTAAAATATGAATTAAAGTGTATAATGAGATTTTTGCAACCAATTTATGTTAGTTTTTTAATTATGTCATTTTTAAGTGGAATATTAAATTATATTATCATAAAAAATGATAAATTTGAATTTATTAGTGCATTTTTAAATCTTACTATGTATATTGTTAGTATTGTTTTTATTGTAGCAGCAATGTTTGTTCCTATTATGAGATATTATAGCAGTATGGTAAAAGATGAGGCATATCAGACATTTTGTTTACCTATGGATATGAAACTGATTGTATTATCAAAATTGATATTGGCAGTTGGAAATAATATTGTAAGCCTTATATTGGTAATTTTGAGTAATTATATATTAAGTGATAAAGGAAGTTTATATTTGAAAATTATAGATAACAAACTTTATTTATTTGGGGAGCCGATCTATTTTAATCTTACATTACTGATTATAATGATATTGTTAATTTTAATATGCTCCTATTCTATGTATAATCTGTTAGTTTTTGCAGCAATATCAATAGGAACATTAATAAATAAAAATATTATTAGTGGATCATTTTTGGCTGGAATATTTTTATACTTATTAATAATTATTTTTTTTACACCAGTTATATTAATAATGATGAATATGCAGGAAAATACAAGCGAAAAAATTATGGCATTATTCTTAATTATGTGCATTGCAGTTTTATCTATAATAAATATACTTTTCTTTTACATATGTAGTCGTATATTTAAAGAGAAACCTAATTTAAATTAAGGAGGATAATAAAATGGATAATCAAGACAATTATAATGATAGATTATTGAAGTTAAAAAAAATACTGGTAAATTACACGGATTTAGATATAGAAGAAATTACAATAGATTCTAAATTAATGTTGGATTTAGGTCTTACATCTTTTGATTTTGTATGTTTATCAGCATCAATTGAAGAAGACTTGGGAATTCAAATGGAAATTGATCAAATGACAGATGTAGAAACGGTTAAGGATATTTATCAATATTTAGAAAAAATGGAAATGAGTATATAAAATGAAACGTTATATAAAACTCAATGATGATGTAAAGAGAGAAATGCTTAAGTGTAGCGAAATAGTAACTGAAAAATTAATAAAATTTTTTAGTATGAAGAATGAAAAGTATACATATTTTTCAAGTTCAAATAAATTTTTTATTAATAGTTTTTTACCATCTATATCTGGAGGGGCATGGAATCGTCTGCTGGCTGGTATAAATGGGATTGCAAATGAAAATAAACGGATTCCTCTACAGGCAGATATTGTTGTGACTGGAAAATGCTATTGTAAGTGCTGGCATTGTTTTAGAGCAGAATATGAAACAGAGGATATGCCATTTGAAAAGATAATTGATTGCATATATCAACTACATAGGATGGGAACTGCTAATATAGGGATTACTGGCGGTGAGCCAATGTTAAGAGCAGATATTATGGATATATTAAAATCAATACCAGAGGGAATGGAAGGACAATTGTATACTACGGGAATTGGGATAGATGCAGCTTTTGTAAAAGAACTTGAAAAAACGAATGTTACACGTTGTATAATAAGTTTAGATCATTTTAATGAAGAAAAAGTTTGTTTAAAGCGTAATAATAATCAGGCATTTGTAAATGCACTTAATGCTTTTAAGTTATTGAAAGAATCAAATATATATACAACTGCGACCTTATGTGTTACAGAAGAATTATTAGAAGAAGAGTTTTTTAAAAAGTACATGAATTTTACAAAATCGTTGGGGATATCAGAAGTAAGGCTTGTAATGCAAATTCCTCAAGGTATGTTAAAAGAAAAAAATCTTGGAAGAGTATATGGGAAAGCTTTAAATTTTGTTAAAAATATTCAGGAATTTTATAATCAAGATGAGTCTTATCCAACAGTTTTAAATTTTAGTGAATTTGAAAGCTTTCGCTATTTTGGTTGTGGAGCTGGTTCTAGTTATATTACGATAAACAATGATGGGAGAATAACTCCTTGTGTAGCAGTTCCATTGTCATTTGGCTCTGTATACGAAGAGTCTATAAGCGATATTTATACAAATATGGAGAAATATTTTCCTTGTACAAATGGGGTATGTTATGGAATTGCTTCTGGAAATGTTATAAAAAAGCAACAAATCACGATAGATATTCCACCATTATCATATCAAAAATCAATAGAAGTGGCTCAAAAATGTGATATTGTATCCAGAGAAGCAGCAGTGTTTAAAGCCTGCAAATGTAATATTACAATGGAAAAAAATTAATTTTGGAGTAGGAGAAAATTATGTCTATTGTGTTAAAAGCAGAAAATGTTACAAAAGTATATGGAGAACATACAACTAGAATTGATATATTGAAGAACATAAATATTTCTGTCGAAAAGGGAGAGTTTTTGTCTATTATGGGACCGTCTGGCTGTGGGAAAAGTACACTCCTTTATTTACTTGGGGGGTTGGATTCTCCAACTTCTGGAACTATATATTTGGATAGCGTAGATATAAATACTTTAAGGGATAGAAAGAAAGCTAAACTTCGAAGGGAAAATATTGGCTTTGTTTTTCAATTTTATAATTTGGTACATAGCCTAAATGTAGAAGAAAATATTATGTTACCTATTGCTATGGCGGGCAGAAAGGAATCTGACTATAAAAGCAAGTTGTCAGATTTACTTGAAATAGTGGGACTAAAGGATAAAAGAAAGCAAGTTCCAAGTAAACTGTCAGGAGGTCAGCAACAAAGAGTTTCTATTGCGAGAGCTATAATATCAGAACCTAAAATTATTTTAGCTGATGAAGCAATTGGAAATTTGGATAGTAAGTCGGGAGAAGATGTTATGAAATTATTTAATCATATAAATGAAGAACTTGGAATTACTATAATACAGGTGACACATTCTGCCGAAAGTGCATTGTATGGAAATCGTCTTATAAAGATGAAAGATGGAATAATGATAAGTGATGAGGTGATAAATTCATTATAAGATGTAGATGAGTTACATTTGTTTTTTCATAGTAGATGTTATTAACCTGAAGAAATTAGAAGACGATTTGCCATGTGTTCGAGTTTAGAGGAATTTCTCAGGTTAATAATAGGTATATTTATTTCATGAAGAGGAGATTAGGTTATTATGCATTTTATAGTTTCGTTATTAATTTAATTATTGGTTGAGTGTAAATATTTATTAATTATTGACCTGTAATGTGTCACATATGTTTTTGGCAACATTGGAAACTTCTTTATTTACATTGTCTTTTCCATAGTATACTATTTCAATAAGATAATTATCAATTATAAGTAAGTATACAACAGTTAGGTATTCTTCACCATCTTCTTCATAAGAATATTCTGAAATCATTACATTTCCAGCTTTGGATTTGTATTGATCTGTGCCTGATAATGAAAGATTAGGAGTTTTTTCGAATACCATTTCATTCATTAGCTCTTGAAATCCATCTTCACTAAAAATATCAGTAAAATCTTTGACTTTTAAACCAGTTTCTATAGAATAAAACGCAATTCCTGATTCAAGTACGTCCTTTCCTGTTGTAAAATATTTTAACGTATCCTGCTCTGCCCCAAGATTATATTCTTTATATGATTTTGGCAGTTTAAAGCTTAAGTTTCCAACTGTTATTTTTTGTGATTCAGAATCTTTTTTTATGGTTACTTCACAGGTATATTTTTTCTTGTTTACTGTAGCAGTAATTGTAGCTTTTCCGACTTTCTTTGCAGTAACTTTACCTTCTGATACTGTAGCAATTGTTTTGTCACTTGTAGACCAAGTTATTTTTGATTTTGTTCCAGAGAGTTTTAGTGTGAATTTTTCACCAACGGTCAAACTCAATTTTGTTTTATTTAGCTTGATAGTCTGAGTTGCTGCTTCTACAGTAGTTATGTTTTCACCAAAATACGTAGTTGCTGGTATACTGGTTGCAAGAACTACTGATAATGTTCCAATAGCACAAAGTTTTTTTAATATTTTCATACATACCTCCATATTTTCTAAACTCATTTTAAATTGATTTCGGTGGAATAAAATAATATTATCTTTATTCTACTTAAATGCCTCTTTGCAATTTAACATAACCTTTATCTCCTCATTTAATATTATATCTAAATTACATAAATTTTCATTTTAAAATATAGTTTGAAGGGCACTGAAAAGTCCATTCAACGCGGTAAATTAGTTTTTTAGATAAATATGAGTGTATATATATCCAATTGTGCAGACCGGCCGACGAAGCGTTTATGTTTCGTCAAGACTTTGCATAGCAAAGGCTTGTAAAAAACATGCTGAAGGAGGGTAAGGCAAATAATTGGATATATATACACTCATATTTATCTAAAAAATTTACACAGCCTAAATCAAGGACTTTTTCAGTACATTCAAAGTTTGTCAGAATACTCATCTAAAAAATTCGATCCTAAAATCAAGGAATCCCTATAAAAACAAATTCAAATCCTTATAGACATTTAAGCCCCAATCTTGTATAATTCATTTAATAGGCTAAATTTAGTATATATTTTTTCAAGAATATATACTAAAATTATTTTGCCCATGAATATGAAAAAAGAAAGGTTGCTGAGGTTAGGGTTGAATGAAAAGATTACCTTGTATGGATTTAATAACCTTACTAAGACATTAAGTTTTAACATATATGACGTGTGTTATGCAAAAACTGAAAGAGAAAAAAAGGATTATATAGCCTATATTGACGAACAATATAATTCGGACAGGCTTACTAAGATTTTGTGTGACGTTACCGAAATAATCGGAGCTAATGTTCTTAATATTTCAAAACAGGATTATGACCCTCAGGGGGCAAGTGTAACAATACTTGTAACAGAAGAATCTATACCCATACATTTAATTGATCCATCATGTAATAAGGGAGAACTTACTCAAGTTGCACTGCGTGAAAGTGTAGTAGGGCATTTGGACAAAAGTCATTTGACAGTACATTCATATCCGGAGAGTCATCCAGAGAATGATATTAGTACATTTAGAGTGGACATTGACGTGGCAACGTGCGGTGAAGTATCACCTCTTTTGGCACTGAATTATTTAATTGGAAGCTTTGATTCGGATATTATTACAATTGACTATAGGGTAAGAGGATTTACCCGTGACATTGACGGTACAAAATATTATATAGATCATGATATAACATCAATACAAGACTATATAGCAGAAGAAACATTAAAAAAATATGACTCAATAGATATAAATGTATATCAATCAAATATATTTCATACCAAGATGATGATAAATGAAATAAAACTGGCTCATTATTTATTTAATGTTGACCCTTATGAACTAAAACCTGAGAAACGAATAAGTATTAGAGAAAAATTATCTAAAGAGATGCTTGAAATATTTCATGGAAGAAACATATATCCATCAAAGAAGGTGAAAAATGCTAAATCAAAATAATACACCAATTGCAAATGCACTCTTAAAATATAAACAGATGAGGATAGTACCTTTTGATGTACCAGGTCATAAGCAAGGGAAAGGAAATAAAGAATTAAGGGAGTTTTTAGGGGAACAGTGCTTATCCATAGATGTAAATTCCATGAAGCCATTGGATAATTTATGCCATCCAACATCGGTTATTAAAGAATCGGAAGAGTTAGCAGCAGATGCCTTTGGGTGCGATAGAGCTTTTTTTATGGTTGGGGGAACTTCTTCATCTGTACAAGCCATGATTATGAGTGTACTAAATCCGGGGGATAAAATAATTATGCCAAGGAATGTTCACAGAAGTGCTATTAATGCATTGATACTTAGTGGTGCGATTCCTGTTTATATAAGTCCTGGAATAGATACCAAACTTGGAATACCCCTTGGAATGTCATTTGATGATATAGAGAGGGCTGTAAAAGAGAATACCGATGCTAAGGCTATTTTTGTTAATAATCCAACTTATTATGGAATTTGTTCAGATATAGAAAGGATTGTTAAGCTTGCCCATAGTAATAATATGCTGGTACTGGCTGATGAAGCTCATGGAACTCATTTTTATTTTGGCAAGAATTTACCAAAAGCGGCTATGAAATCAGGTGCAGATATGGCGGCAGTAAGCATTCATAAAACAGGGGGGTCCTTAACCCAAAGCTCATTATTACTTGTTAACGGGAAAAGGGTTAATCCGGAACATGTGAGAACTGTTATTAATTTAACCCAGACAACAAGTGCATCTTACTTACTTTTATCTTCTGTGGATATTGCAAGGAAAAATCTTTCCCTTAATGGAAAAGAAATATTTGAAAAGGTATGTGATTTGGCGGAATATGCCAGAACAGAAATAAATAGTATGGATGATTCGCCGTATTATGCATTTTCTAGTGAGCTTATTAATAAGGACACGGTTTTTGATTTTGATAGAACAAAATTAAGTATAAATACTTTAAATACAGGGCTTGCAGGTATTGAAGTGTATGATCTTTTAAGAGATGAGTATGATGTACAAATAGAATTTGGAGATTTAGGAAATGTTCTTGCAATAATTTCAGTTGGAGATAGCACCCTTGCAATAGAAAGGCTGGTGGCATCCTTATCAGAAATAAACAGAAGATATAAAAAGGATAAATCAGGCTTACTAGATCACGAATATATTGCTCCAACAGTAAAATTATCTCCTCAAAAGGCTTTTTACGCATCTAAAGTTATAACACCATTAGAACAGTGTTTAAACCGTGTCAGCGGAGAATTTGTTATGTGCTATCCTCCGGGAATCCCAATTATTGCACCGGGTGAATTGATTACCGGTGAAATTATAGAATACATTAAATATTCTAAAGAAAAGGGATGCTTAATAACCGGTGCAGAGGATATGAATACAGATAATCTGATGACTATTAACATGTAAAGGAGAAAAAGGATGGATTTATGGTTTACTGAATATCATACCCCGCAAGTAAGATTTTCAATAAAAGTAAGAAAGCATCTTTATCAGGCGAAAAGCGAGTTTCAGGAAATAGATATTTTTGATTCTTATGAATTTGGTAGATTTCTTGCTTTAGATGGGTTTATGATGGTTACAGAAAAGGACGAATTTATATATCATGACATGATCGTTCACATTCCAATGGCTACTAATAAAAGGATTAAAAAGGTTTTGGTAATTGGTGCAGGGGACGGAGGAGTTGTAAGGGAACTTACAAGATATGAAACTATAGAACGAATTGATATGGTAGAAATAGATAAAATGGTTGTAGAGGCTTGCAAAGAATATCTGCCTCAAACTGCTTTAAAACTAGATGATAAAAGAGTTAATATATATTATCAGGATGGGCTTAAATTTGTAAGAGGAAAATCCAGTGAATATGATTTGGTAATAGTAGATTCTACCGATCCATTTGGGCCGGGTGAAGGATTATTTACCAAAGAGTTCTACGGAAGCTGTTATAAAGCATTAACAGAAGACGGAATATTAGTAAATCAGCATGAAAGCCCATATTATAAAGAAGACTGTGAATCTATGAAAAGAGCACATAAAAGAATTAAAGAATTGTTTCCAATATGTTATGTATATCAGGCACACATACCAACTTATCCATCAGGCCATTGGCTGTTTGGCTTTGCTTCAAAAAAGTATAATCCAATAGATGACTTAAATAGTAGTGAATGGAATAAATTGGGGATTGAGACTAAATATTACAATACAGACATTCATAAAGGATGTTTTTCATTGCCTAGTTATGTAAAGGAGATGCTAAAACATGCAGATGAATAATATGAAAACCTTTATAGCCTGTGACAATTGCTATGAAGAAGCTAAATTAGTGGTTTTTGGAGCGGCATTTGATGGGACAACCTCATTTAGGCCGGGAACTCGTTTTGCAACTAATGCTATGAGAAGTGAAAGTGATGGCATAGAAACCTATAGCCCATATCAGGATATGGATTTAGAAGATATATTGGTGTGTGATGTTGGAGATCTTGAGTTTCCATTTGGAAACCCTAACGAAGTTCTTAATATAATAAGTGAATTTACAAAGGATATTTTAAATGATGGGAAAGTGCCTGTTATGATAGGTGGAGAACATTTAGTAACCCTTGGGGCGGCAAGAGAAGTAGTAAAAAAATACAATGATGTATGCTTTATTCATTTTGATGCTCATGCAGATTTAAGGGATGATTATTTAGGAGAAAAGCTTTCCCATGCCACAGTTATGCGAAGAGTGTGGGATTTAGTTGGAGATAATAAAATATTCCAATTTGGTATACGCTCAGGCTCCAAGGAAGAAATTAAATGGGGCAAAGACCATGTATACACTAATTTTTTTAATCTTGAGAATTTAGATCATGTGTTAAATCAAATTCAAGGCAAACCAGTTTATGTAACAATAGATTTAGATGTACTAGATCCGTCAATATTTCCGGGGACTGGAACACCAGAAGCCGGAGGAGTTACTTATAAAGAATTAATTGATGCAATTTTAAAATTAAAAAAAATGAATGTAGTTGCCTGTGATATAAATGAATTATCACCTCACTATGATTTAAGCGGAACATCTACAGCAGTAGCCTGTAAAACATTAAGAGAAGTTTTATTAGCATTTTATAAAAATTAGGAGGATTAATATGGGAAAAGCTTTAATAATTGGAGCTGGCGGAGTTGCCAGTGTTGTAGTAAGTAAATGTTGTCAAAATTCTGAGGTGTTTGAAGAAATATGTATTGCAAGCAGAACAGTTTCAAAATGTGATGCATTAAAAGAAAAATTAGATGGAGGTGCTACTAAAATAAGAACTGCTAAACTTGATGCAGATAATATTGATGAAATAGTAGATTTAATTAACGATTTTAAGCCGGATATAGTAATTAATGTAGCACTTCCATATCAGGATTTAACAATAATGGATGCATGCTTAAAAACCGGTGTTGATTATGTGGATACAGCTAATTATGAACCATTAGACACAGCTAAATTTGAATATAAATGGCAGTGGGATTATAAAGAAAGATTTGAAAAGGCAGGAATTACTGCACTTCTTGGAAGTGGTTTTGATCCGGGGGTAACAGGAGTTTTTAGTGCATATGCCCTTAAACATTATTTTGATGAAATACATTATATAGATATTTTAGATGCAAATGCAGGGGATCATGGATATCCGTTTGCAACTAACTTTAATCCCGAAATTAATATTCGTGAAGTAACAGCTAATGGAAGCTACTTTGAAAATGGTGAATTTATAGAAACTGAGCCAATGGAAATAAAAAGAGTATATAATTTCCCTCAAATAGGAAATAAAGATATGTATTTATTGCATCATGAGGAATTAGAGTCGTTAGCTATTAATATTAAGGGAATAAAAAGAATCAGATTCTTTATGACATTTTCACAGAATTACTTAAACCATTTAAAGGCTTTGGAAAATGTTGGAATGACTTCGATTGAACCAATTGAATTTGAAGGAAAACAAATCATACCATTGCAATTTTTAAAAGCAGTACTTCCAGATCCTGCTTCACTAGGGCCAAGAACTAAGGGTAAAACCAATATAGGGTGTATTTTTAAGGGAATTAAAGATGGTGAGGAAAAGACTTATTATGTATACAATGTTTGTGATCATGAAGAATGTTACAAAGAAGTAGGTTCTCAGGCTATTTCTTATACAACTGGAGTACCGGCAATGATTGGTGCAATGATGGTAATGACAGGAAAATGGAAGAAACCAGGTGTATTTAATATTGAAGAATTTGACCCAGATCCATTTATGGAAGCTTTAAACAAATGGGGATTACCTTGGGTAGAAGATTTTTCACCTGAACTTGTGGATTAAATTATAGGGGAAAGAGTTAGAATTTTGAAGAAAGGAAAATGCAAACATAAAGCTCAACTTTATGTTTGCAGCTTAAATAAATATATGTAAGTTTTATTGAGCCTTGGTACAAAAAATGATAGATTGGAACAATTTTCCCACTCCTTGTTATGTGGTTGATGAAAGACTTTTAATAAAAAACTTGGAACGCCTTAAATATGTTTCAGATAGAACGGGATGTAAGATTTTACTTGCACAAAAAGGTTTTTCAATGTATTCAACATATCCTTTAATCGGGAAATATCTGGCTGGAACAACTGCCAGTTCTTTATTTGAAGCGAAGCTTGGTTATGAAGAAATGAAAGGTGAAGTTCATATATATTCTCCTGCCTACATTGAAGAGGAATTTGAAGAGATTACGAATATTTGTGATCACATAGTTTTTAATTCTTTTGACCAATGGAATAAATATAAGAATGTAATCCATCAAAAAGGTAAAAAAATAGAATGTGGAATCCGCATAAACCCAGAGTATTCAGAAATTGAAACTGATATATATAATCCGTGTTTCCGGTTTTCAAGGCTTGGTGTTACCTTAAGTAACTTTAAGGAAGAAGACCTTGATGGAATAGATGGTTTTCATTTTCATACTATGTGTGAACAAAACTCTGATACATTAGGAAGAACGATTAAAGTAATTGATGAGAAGTTTGGAAAATATTTTAGTAAGGTTAAATGGATTAACTTTGGCGGTGGACATCATATTACAAGAGAAGACTATGACATTGAAAAATTAATAAAATCCATTACGTATATTCAGGACAAATATGGTGTATTTGTTTATTTAGAACCGGGAGAAGCCATAGCTTTAAATACTGGATATTTAGTTACTAAGGTACTTGATGTTGTGAATAATGGAATGAATGTAGCCATTTTAGACACTTCTTTTGCCTGTCATATGCCAGATGTTTTGGAAATGCCATACAGACCTAACATAATTGGAGCTATGGAAAAAGATGTATTACCGCATACTTACAGATTTGGAGGACCAACTTGCCTTGCGGGGGATGTGTTTGGAGATTATTCTTTTGAAAAAGAATTAAATATTGGAGACAGACTGGTTTTTTGTGATATGGCACATTATACCATGGTTAAGAATAATACCTTTAATGGAGTAAATCTTCCTTCAATTGCCTTATTTTCTAAGGATAGCGAAGTTAGGATAGTAAAGAAATTTGGTTATAACGATTTTAAATCTAGATTGTAATAATTTTTGGATTTATAGAGTTAAAGGAGAATATGTATGAAAAATATCTCTACAAGAATAGCGGTATCAATTTTTTTATGTAGTGCAATAGCACTTACAATAGTAACAGGTGTTTTATCAACAAGCCTTTTAAAGCATATGAGAGCTTCAGCAAATGAGGAGGTTGAAGGATTAGCTTCTAACTATGCCGGTAATATTAATTCATATATTACGCAAGCACAAATGAAGGTTAATAGTATTGCCGATGTCATGTCAATAGAATTTGAATTAGGTAATTACAATGATAATACAGAAGAATACTTTCATGAGTATTTATATCCAAAAACAGGTTCATTTGTAAAAAAAATACTTGAGGATACAGAGTTTATTAGTGCCTCTTATTTTACTATTTCTCCCGATTTCGGGAAATTAACAGATCATGCCCATGAGATATATTATCTTGTTGGTGAAAATGGTATTGAAGAACCAGAGCCAACCGAAATAGAAGAATATGAAGATAAAGATAACCCTGATATGACTTGGTATTTTGAACCTTTAAGATTGAATAGTGGATATTGGTCAATGCCATCATATGATGAAGGGTGGATGGTAAGTTATACAGTACCTGTAAAAATTAACGACCAAAACATAGGTGTTGCTGGTGTAGATATTACGCTTGACAATGTATCAGAAATTGTTCAGGCAATAAAAATTTATGATACAGGTTTTGCGTTGCTTATGGATAATTTTAATGGTTTTTTTGATAATGGAGATATTCTTGAAGGATTTAGTGATGAATTAAAAAATGAAATAATTGAAAAAACAAATTCTGGAAATGGAATAATTCAAATGCAAGTTAACGGCAAGGACATGTTAATTGGTTTTGCTAGTCTTGAAAATGATTATATTTTATACACATTTGCCCCAGTTGATGAAGTACTAAAAAGTACATATACTTTACTAACGCTGGTTATAATAATAGCAATAATAGCGCTTATATTTAGTGTATTTTTTGCAATATCTGTTGGAAGGGGAATTTCACGCCCAATTAAAAAAGTATCCTATCATTTAAATCAAATTGCAGATGGAGATTATTCTTTTGTAATTGACAATACACTTTTAAATAATAAAGATGAAACAGGTCAGCTTTCGGTATCTATGAGTAAGGTTAAGGACAGACTTTTATATATCAGTACAAAACTTGAAGAAATTTCAAAAGGTGACCTAACAGTAGATATTAATCTGGCCTTTGATGGAGACACTATTGGAGGAGCAATTAGAACTATTTTAAACAACTTTAATCGAGTTTTAAAAGAAATTTATGTTTCTGCCTCGGAGGTTTCGACAAGCTCCAAACAAATAGCAAACGGAACCTTTGTACTTGCACAAAGCAGTACGGAAAAAGCAAGTGCCATACTAAATTTAAGTGATATTACTCATAAAACAGGTGCACAAATAAAAGAAAATTCCGTATTATCTGAAAAAGCTTCTGAGCTTGAAGAAAAGATGAGTGATTTAGCGAATACTGGAAGTAATCAAATGGAAAATATGATTAAAGCTGTTGAAGAAATAGATAAGGCGAGCAAAGACATAAGTAAAGTTATGCAGGTAATTAATGACATAGCTTTTCAAACAAATATTTTAGCACTTAATGCATCTGTAGAAGCTGCTCGTGCGGGAATACACGGAAAAGGTTTTGCTGTAGTTGCAGAAGAAGTAAGGAATTTAGCGATAAAGAGTGCTGATGCCGCAAACCAAACCGAAAAGATGCTAATAAGTTCAATGGAAAAGGCATCTGAGGGTTCAAGAACAGCAGAAGAAATATCAGAATCTTTGCAAAAGATACTAGAAGGAATAAACGAGAACAGTACCATAATCTCCTCAATTGCATCTAGTGGTAGGGAACAAGCAAATGATATTTCAAAAATTGATTTTAATATAAAAGAATTATCAGATCAAGATCATCTGATGGCAGCAGCTACAGAAGAATCTGCTGCCGCTGCCGAACAAATGAGTCAGCAAGCATTATCCATGTTAGAATTAATATCACATTTTAAATTAGTTGAGTAATTAGAGTACTGCATACAGTTTTAAGAGGAATAAAATAAAAAGTTCTATCAATAAATTTATTTATTGATAGAACTTTTTAATATGATTAAAAAACTAAAAAATAACTAAAAGTTTTCAATATACCATTTCTCAAAATTATTGCAAGTTAGAGGTCTTGAAAAATTATATCCTTGAGCAGATGTTACATTTCCCATATTTTTTAAGACATTTAACTGTTCGTCAGTTTCAACTCCTTCGATACATACTGATTTTTTCATATTAATAGATAATTCAGTGATGGATTTTACAAAGGCAGCCTGCATATCATCAGATGCAATATGAGTTATAAAGGATTTATCAATTTTAACAATGTCCACAGGCATACTAATAAAATTACTTAAAGAGGAATATCCAGTACCAAAATCGTCCATTGCAATTGCAAGGCCGAGGGAGCGAAGTTCAATCAAGATATCAGTAATAAATTCAACATCCCTTGGGTCAATAGTTTCAGTTATTTCTAAAACTATGGCACCTGATCTTATTTGTACTTCTGAGATAATTTGGCGAACTCTTTCAATAAAAGTTGGGGATTGAAGCTGCCTGTGGGATACATTAACATTAATTTTAAACTGCTTATTAAATTTTTTCTCCCATTCAATGGATTTAAGACAAGCATTATATAATACCCATTCTCCCAGAGGAACTATTAAATTTAAATATTCAGCTAAAGGGATAAATTCATCTGGCATAACAAAACCAAGTTCCTGACTGTTCCATCTAAGTAGTGCTTCTAAATTAGAACAGGTTCCGGTTTTAATATCCATAATTGGTTGATAATAAATTTCAAATTCTTCAAAGTTATTTGCAATTGCTTTACGCATACATTCTTCTATACGAACACGTTTGAGGAAAGTTTTATTAACATCACTAGTAAAAAATGATACATTGTCTTTTCCTCCCTGTTTTGCTTTAAACATAGCAATATCAGAATTTTTAACAATATCATCAACAGTAGAACCACAAGTAGGAAACATGGCAACACCTATACTTGCTGTGCAATATTGGCTATGCTCTCCAAATTGCCAAGGAAGCCTAAAACGATTAAGTAGTGCCAGACAAAAATCTGAAACTACCTTTTGCTCGATAGTATCTAAAATGATAATAAATTCATCTCCACCAAATCTGTAAAAATTTGTTTTAAGAGTTTTCAAAAACTTACAAACTTGAATAAGTAGTAGATCACCATAGGTGTGTCCATATGTATCATTAACATTTTTAAAATTATCAATATCAAAAAATATAATAGTACCTTCTTTACCCTTCTCCAATGCACTAGTCATATCATCTTTAAATTTAAGACGGTTTGGTATATCAAGTAAAGCGTCATGATATGCTTTATGATACATAATAATTTCGGTACGTTTTCTTTCAAGGGAAGTTTGTATTATATTGGCGGCAATTTCTAAGGTTATTTTTTCATTTTCGGTCCAAATATGATTTTGCTCTCTATGTATAAAAGTACTAAAACCAATTAGTTCTTTTTTGGTAAAAAGAGGTACGAAAGCAATTGAGCAAACATTTATAATGCTTTCAAATTCATATTGTTTTTCCAATAAATTAAATACCTGCAAATCGTAGTTAATTTCTTTTTTTAATTCTAATAAATTTTTTTCTCCAAACCATGTTATAGGTTCTGACATTTCTAAAGATTTAAAATCACTGTATGTAAGATGAACCTTTCCATCCTGAAAATCCTCAAATATGGGAACTTCATATACATTAATGCAATCTAACGACAGATTTATTCTAATTGAAGATAAGATTCGTTGAATCATATCAGTAAAACTTGTAGATTCAGCTATGGCACGATATATTTCAACAATTGCCTTTTGTCTTTCGTCTTCAAAGGTATCTTCCAAATCTTTTTTTACAACAGTAGTTTCTAAGATATGTGCAATGCTCACAAACAGATTAAGAGTAGATTTTGTCCAGTTAATAGGAGTAGAATCTGAAACACCAACAATAAACCTGTTAACCACACTATAGGCTTTTAACGGTACAGCACAATGTCCGTAGGAATGTATACTATCTAAGTAACTAATTTCATCAGATGGAAGCATAACTGCTGCTTCAGGGCAGAAAAACACCTTTCCATTTTTAATTGCACGAAATGTAGTTTCAATATCTTTAATAAGTATTGTATTAGGACTATGATAGTTTCCATTACTAAATGCGTAAGTAAGGCTAATTTCATTAGTTTCCTCTTCATCATATCCATAGATATAAATTCCCTGCAAATTAAAAAAGTTGCACATTTTATCCAAGATAATAGTAACAGCTGTATTACAATCCTCAATACGTGTAGTCACATTATATATTTCATTAAGAAATTCCTGTTCTCTTAATTTTTCTTTTCTTTCTTCATAAAATTCCTGTTCAATTTTTTGCCTAATAACAGTAGTTTCTAATATGTGAGTAGTATTTTCAAAAATATCTAAATCTCTTTGAGACAAAATTTTATTAGGGATATTTGAGCTTGCCACTATAAAATGATTAGGTACTCCAAAAGAAAATATAGGATAGGCATAATAACTTTTAATATCTAATTTATTAAAAAATTCTTTTTCAATACTACTTAAAATTGAAATATCATTACAGTAGTGAGATTGTCCATTTTTAATATTAGTAATTGCAGTTACTACATTTTGAACTTCAATATCTTCAATAAAGTAATTACTATCAAAACTATTATAATCATGTATAAGATTAATTATATCAGGATTATCTTCATTAAATTTATATATAGCTATTTGAGACATATTATGAAATTCGCAAATATTTTTAAGAGTTTTACCAAGAATTTCATTAACAGAACATTTACTTGTAACATAGGAATATATGTTATTTATAAATTCTTTTTCTCTAGTTTCAACTTTTGAATCAATATAATTAATGATTTGTGTTATATTAAAGGCTAAGATGCTACAAATAATATTAAGTAGAAATTTATTATAAATAACATTTTTTTCACTAAAAAAAGATATTATAAAATTTCTATTAGATAAATGATTTAAATCATAAAAATAAACAAATTCAGTAGATGAAATGTTTTCATGAGTATATTCCCAAGCAAATAAATTATTATCTTGATTGGTTTCTTTTTCCTCTATGGATATTTTAACTAAATTAAAGTATTGACATACTTTTTTTAAAATCTCATTAAGAGTATTTTCTTTGTTTTTATTATTAGATGAAAATTCAATAATATTGCTTATGAATTCTTGATCTGATAATGAGATTAGTTGTGAATTATCCAATTTTATGACCTCCTTATAACGTTGACTTTAACATATTTAGAATATTCTCTTAAAATTACTATTTTAAGGAAATTAAATATAATTATACCATATTGTTGTAATAAAGACAATTAATATAATTTTACTATATTTGGGGAATGATGCTTTTTGTTTTTATTCACTACCAATCTCGCTAACTTAAATCATAAAAACAGAACATACATTTTGCTTGTTTTACTTGACGGAAATTTAATTATAATTTAATATATAATTAGACGGCAAAGTCCCAAAAAGAAAGGAAGAAAATCTTGGAACAATACGATGGTAATCAGATAGTAATTTTAGAAGGATTAGAAGCTGTAAGAAAAAGACCTGGAATGTACATTGGAAGCACAGGAAGTAGAGGACTCCATCACTTAATATGGGAAATACTAGATAACGGAATTGATGAACATCTGGCAGGTTTTTGCAGTGAAATTGAAGTAATAATTAACAAAGATGGTTCAATAAGTATAAGTGACAATGGCAGAGGAATCCCAGTAGACATCCATCCACAAAAAAAGATACCTACAGAAAGGGTAATTTATACTATTTTACATGCAGGGGGAAAATTTGCAGGATCGGTATATAAAGTATCTGGAGGTTTACATGGGGTAGGTGCCTCGGTAGTTAATGCACTGTCAAAGAAAATGATTGTTGAAATTAAGCGAAATGGCTTAGTATATAGAGATGAGTACAAAAATGGAGGGCATCCGGCAGTTGAACTAGTTAATGGAGAACTTCCTGTTGTGGGAAAGTGTAGGAAAGATGTAACAGGAACAAAGGTTACATTTTATCCTGATGATACAATTTTTGAAACTGTAGACTTTAAAGCAGATATCATAAAAAAGAAATTGCATGAGATTGCATTTTTAAATAAAAACCTAAAAATTATTTATATAGATAAGAATTGTGATGAGACAATTGAATTTCAAGAAACTAATGGAATTAAAAGTTTTGTGGAGTATATAAATAAAGAAAGTAATACTATACATAATGAGGCTGTTTATATTGAAGGAAAATCAGGAGATATTGAGGTGGAGGTAGCACTTCAGTATACTAATGGTTTTACTGAGCAAATCAATGCATATTGTAATAGAATTAATGTGGTGGATGGAGGCACATTGGTAACGGGATTTAAGACTTCACTTACAAGGGTAATGAATCAATATGCAAGGGAGCTTTCTATATTAAAAGATAAGGATGAGAATTTCGACGGTAAGGATATTAGAAATGGAATAGTAGCCATAATTTCAATAAAGCATCCTGATCCACAGTTTGAGGGGCAGACAAAAAATAAATTAGGTAATACCGATGCAAAGGGGGCAGTGGACGAGATATTTGCATCAAAGTCAATTAATTATTTTGACAGAAATGTAGAGGTTTTAAGAAAAATACTTGAAAATGCATTAAAATCTTATAATGTTAGAAAGGCAAGTGATAAAGCCAGAACTGCTGCAATAAAGCAGTTATTAGATGTGGATACTAAAAGTAAATTAGCTTCATGTTCTTCAAAAAAGGCAGAAGAGTGTGAAATATATATAGTTGAGGGAGATTCGGCAGGTGGAACGGTTAAGACAGCCAGAAACAGAAAAACTCAGGCAGTTCTTCCACTTAGAGGTAAGATATTAAATGTTGAAAAATCTTCATTGGAAAAAATACTTGTTAATAATGAAATAAAATCTATGATAGCATCATTTGGTTGTGGCATTGGGGATGATTTTGATATAACAAAATTAAAATATGATAAAATAATTATTTTAACAGATGCGGATGTGGATGGGGCTCATATCTGTACTTTACTTTTGACTTTTTTCTATAGATTTATGCCGGAACTTATTTTGGAAGGTAAAATATATAAAGGTATGCCTCCACTTTATAAAGTTGCATTTGAAAATGGTTCAAAATCTGGAAAAAAAGAGAGGTCAGAATATGTTTACAATGATTTTGAACTGGAAAAATTTAAAAAGAATAAGAATAATAAAATAAAAAATATTCAAAGATACAAAGGTCTTGGTGAAATGGATGCAGATCAGCTTTGGGAAACTACCCTTAATCCTGATACGAGGGTACTAGCTCAGGTAACAATTGAAGACAGTATTGATGCGGACGTAATTACAAATATATTAATGGGAAGCAATGTGCCTCCAAGGCGTGAATTTATAATGAAGGAAGCAAAATACGCAAGTGTTGACATATAAAAAGGAGTAGTATAATGGCAAATGAAGTGGCAAATGTAGTACAACTGGATTTTACAGAGATAATGAAAAATTCATATATAGATTATGCAATGAGTGTTATTATATCAAGGGCATTGCCGGATGTGAGAGATGGGCTTAAGCCGGTTCAAAGGCGAATCTTGTATGCAATGAATGAGCTGTCCTTATCACCTGATAAACCCCATCGTAAAAGCGCCCGTATAGTAGGTGATACAATGGGTAAGTATCATCCCCACGGAGACAGCTCGATTTACGATGCACTGGTAAATATGAGTAAGGAATATTCACTGCCAGTTCAATTAGTTGACGGTCATGGAAATTTTGGCTCAATTGATGGAGATGGTGCGGCAGCAATGCGTTATACAGAAGCAAGACTATCAAAAGGAGCTATGGCATTAATTGAAAAACTTGATAAAAATTTAGTGGAATTTATGTCAAATTTTGACAGTAGTGAAAAAGAGCCGGTTGTACTTCCGGCTATGATTCCTAATTTGTTAATAAATGGAGCAACCGGAATTGCGGTAGGAATGGCAACTAATATTCCGCCTCATAATCCTTCGGAAGTAATTGATGGCGTAATTGCTTATATTGACAAGCCTGAAATTACAATAAAAGAACTTATGAAATACATAAAAGCTCCCGATTTTCCAACCGGGGGAATTATTTCTAATGAAGACGTAATTGAATCCATATATGAAACAGGAGAAGGTAAAATTAAAATTAGGGCAAAGATTAATATTGAAAATGGAGAAAATGGACGTAAAAATATTATTGTAACCGAAATACCCTATACCATTGCCGGAAATAAAACAAAACTTGTGGAAAGTATTGTAACACTTATGAGGGATAAGGTTTTTGATGAAATCTATGATGTAAGGGATGAATCATCAAAAGAGGGAATAAGAATTGTAATAGAAGTAAAGAAGGACAAAAACATTGAAAACCTGCTGAATGGATTATATAAGAAAACTTTATTGGAAGATACATATGGAGTGAATTTACTGGCAGTTAAAAATTTACAGCCAGTTATATTTAATTTAAAGGGCATAATCAGAGAATTTGTGCAATTTCAGGATGAATTATATACTAATGAATATAAATATTTACTTAATAAAGAATCGGACAGACTTGAGACAGTGAAAGGTTTAATAAGGGCTACAGATATAATTGATTTAATAATTGAAATATTAAGGGGTAGTAGTTCAATTAAAATGGCAAAAGATTGTTTAATGTTTGGGAAAACTGAAGGAATAAATTTTAAATCTAAAAAGTCGGAAAAAGAGGCTGGTAAATTAGATTTTACAGGAAGACAGACAGATGCAATTTTAGATATGAATTTAAGCAGATTAATTGGTTTAGAAATATTGAAGCTTAAAAGTGAAGAGGAAAATCTAGTTAATAATATTGATAAGTATAATTTAATATTATCAAATAAAAAGGAATTATATAAAATCATAAAAGAAGAACTTAAAAAATATAAAAAAGTATTTAGTTATGGAAGAAAAACTAAAATAACCAAAATAGAAAATTCAGATTATATAGTTTTAACTAAAGAAGAAGAGGTATATGTTTTAATTGATAAGTTTGGTTATGCAAAAACAATTGATTTGGTAAGTTATACAAGGGTAGCACAAGACAGCTTAAAGGAATACACTAAAATAATTCCTATAATGAGTACAGATAAGCTTTGTATATTTACCAATACAGGTAATATGTATCAGTTAAAAGTTTCTAATATTCCAAAACTAAAAATAAAAGATAAAGGAACTTTAATTGAAATCTTATGTAAATTTAGTAATGAGCAAGTTATTTCTTATTTTAAGAGAGAAGAAATAATTAATAAAAAAATAATGTTTGCAACTTCCCTTGGATACATAAAAATAGTAAACGGTAATGAATTTGATACTATTAGAAGTAGTATTAGTGCCACAAAATTAGAAGAGTGTGATGAATTAGTAAGTGCTTATGAAGTAAATGAAGAAAATTCTAATATAGTTATTACAACAAATGATGATTTTATTATGAAATTTGATATTAACGAAGTAAGTGAATTAAAAAAGACAAGTAAAGGTGTTAAAGGAATAACACTTCAAAAAAATGACAAAGTAAAAAATGTTTTTATATTAGACGATTTGCAAAAAGAAATTGATAATGATGGAGTTTTAATCAGTATTGACAAATTAAAGAATTATAAAAGAGGACAAAAAGGAACTAAAATTAACGATAAAAGAATAAAAAAGAACTAATTTAAATTGGTTTTGTATACTTGAAATTTATAGGTCAAGGGCTAGATATATATGCGTTTATAATTATGGGAGCGTAGGGGAACACATATATACCCACCCCACGACCTATAAATTATTTTGTATACAATTATTAAATAAATTATTTACTAATTTATTATAAAGACTGCGACAGGTTAGTCAAAAATTTAACGACAATATTCCTGTCAACTTCATTAAGTTTAACAAAATGTCTAATCATTAATTTGGCTTCTTGATTGAGATGGTAATCTACAGCTATTTGATCTATAGCATCATCTGGAGGGGCAACAAATATATCACCGATACCATCTCGTAACCACTCCTCATTTACATTAAACTTAGAACATATAGCAATCATATTTGATTTTGTTACATTTCGAGCCTTCCCACGCTCGATATCAGATATGGCTGATTGAGTAAGTCCGGCAGCTTTGGCAAATTCAACTTGTGAAAGCTTTAGTGCTTTTCTCAATCTCTTTACACGTTCATTTGTAGTACTCATAAATAATACCTCCATATTAAAAATTGTGTCTTAAA
The DNA here is from genome assembly GCA_031549965.1 of Mobilisporobacter sp. Classification (GTDB taxonomy): domain Bacteria; phylum Bacillota; class Clostridia; order Lachnospirales; family Lachnospiraceae; genus JAVBPB01. The sequence continues at coordinate 24,676 of JAVBPB010000075.1, forward strand.
CGTAAGATATATAGTAAAAATATGTATAAGACTATTGTACTACATATTTAGAAAAAATCCAAGTGAAAAAAGTAAAAATTAGTAGAAAAATATAATATTTATTAAGAAAAAAGAATCCTACTGTAATAATATATGAATAAGCTATAAAATATTATTAAAATAGGATTCTTTTTTTATTTAATTACCGTTTGTAGCCATATTAATCAATTTTTTTACGGCATCTTGTCTGTTACCTGTGCTATCACAAAGTTCACTTATTTTGTCCTCGATTTTATCTTCTTCAATAAGGCTTTCCTTATTAACAATAGGAATAGAATCTTTAGATTTACAACGCCAATACTTTATTAAATTGCCACTTTCAAGTTTTACAGAAGAAATGTTGCATAAATCTTCATCTCTGTCATAAGGTAAATGGTCATACATACTAACATCGAAATCGTATCTGGAATCATATTTTTTAAATTGATTTGAAAAATTGTTAGCCATAATATCACCTCATAAGATTACTTATACTAAGCTTCCCTACTAATTTAATTTGTTTTTAAAAGCATAGTTTATATATTCTTATTATAGTTCTAATTCAGAAAAAGATCAACTTATTTTTGTGCGTTTAGAATATTTTAAAAGGTTTTCACTATAAATTGCTCTTTTTTGTAATTCAACTAAAATGATTGGCAATATTGAAAGTAATGCAACTATTAGCCACTGGGTATTATCAAGTGCAGTCACTTGAAAAATAGACGCTATAGGCTTAAAGGAAATAACCCCGATTTGCATTAATGAACATAAAATAAATGAAAATATTAATTGAGGATTACTAAAAAATTTAATTTTAAATATAGAATAATCACTTCTCATATTAAATGAATGGAAAAGCTGTGAAAGGCTAAGTACAGCAAATGCCATGGTTCTGCCAATCATAGGATTGCCCTCATCAAAGCTTCTACCAATAATAAATGCAATTAATGATAATGCACCTATCATTATTCCTTCAAATAATATCTTAAAGCCAAGACCATCAGAAAAAAGGCCTTTTTTAGGGTTAATAGGTTTTTTCTTCATAATATCAGGATGTGTAGGCTCTACACCCAATGCAATTGCAGGAAGAGAATCAGTAACAAGGTTAACCCATAAAAGCTGAACGGCAACTAATGGTGCAGGTAGTCCTAATAATATGGCAGTAAATATTGTTATTATTTCTCCAATATTACTTGATAATAAAAAGTGAACAGACTTTTTGATATTTTCGTAGATACCCCTACCTTCTCTAACTGCTTCTACTATAGTTGAAAAATTATCATCAGTAAGAATCATATCAGCAGTGCTTTTTGCTACGTCTGTTCCAGAAATTCCCATTGCACAACCAATGTCAGCAGATTTAAGAGCAGGAGCATCGTTAACCCCATCCCTTGTCATAGCAACAACTTCACCATGGGACTGATATGCTTTTACAATTCTTACCTTATGCTCAGGAGAAACTCTTGCAAAAACTGAGTAATTATATATGTTTTCATAAAGTATTTCATCACTCATATCATTTAATTCAACACCAGTAAGTGCTTTATCTCCATAATCCATTATGCCAAGTTCTCTTGCTATGGCACTGGCAGTAAGAACATGATCTCCTGTTATCATAACTGGTTTAATACCAGCCATTTTACATGTAATAACAGCTTTTTTAGCTTCCGGGCGGGGTGGATCTATTATTCCGGTTAAACCGACAAAGCATAAACCAAGTTCAGCCATTTTAAGATTACCAGAGGTTGGAGGTGAATCCAAATCTTTGTATGCAACTGCCAAAACTCGCAGTGCCCTGTCTGCCATTTGCTCATTTTGTTTAAATATTGTTCGCTTCTTATCATCTGTTAATAAAGCTGTTTTTTTATTATCGTAATAATGAGAACACTTACTAAGTAATACATCAGGAGCTCCTTTTGTAATAACCCTGAATTTGCCGTTATCAAGTTTATGAATGCTTGTCATAAGTTTTCTTGTAGAATCGAAGGGAATCTCTAATATTCGTTTGTATTTATTATCTAACTCTGACTTAATTAAATTTTTGTTTGCAGCAGCAATTACCAATGCATTCTCGGTAGGTTCGCCTGTAGCTTCAAATAGTTTACCCTTTAGATTTAGTTGGGAATCGTTACAAAGAGCAGCCAATGTAAATAAATATACAGCAAATTCACTGTCAAGATTTTCAGAACCCTTAATAGAAGCAATTTCAGTAACAGTCATTTTATTTTGGGTTAAAGTTCCTGTTTTATCAGAACAGATTACAGTTGCACTTCCAAGGGTTTCAACAGCAGGAAGTTTTCTGATAATTGCATTTTTTTTAGACATACGCTGAACCCCTAAGGAAAGCATGATTGTAACAATTGCCGGAAGCCCTTCTGGAATTGCAGCTACTGCTAAGCTGACAGAGGTCATAAACATATCAAATAATGGAATATTTTTTAAAACCCCCATTATAAATATAGCAATACATATAATAAGAGCAGTTATGCCTAAAGTTTTACTGGTTTTATCTAGCTTTTTTTGAAGAGGAGTTTGAGGTGATTCATCTTTAGAAATCAGGTGAGCAATATGTCCAACCTGAGTGTTCATGCCGGTTTCGCAAACAATTGCACTCCCTCGTCCATATGTAATTATACTAGTTGCTAATACCATATTAGTTCGATCATTTACAAGAGTATTATCAGAAAGTATAGTGTTACAATTTTTTAATACATCATTTGATTCACCAGTTAATGATGATTCAATAGCCTTTAAAGTATTGCTTTCTAGTAATCTTGCATCAGCAGGTACGTAGTGCCCAGCTTCTAAAATTATAATATCGCCAGGAACAATATCAGAAGACGGGATAACAGTTATTATATTGTTACGCCTTACCTTGGCAGTTGGGGCAGCCATTTTCTTAAGTGCTTCTAAAGATTTTTCAGCTTTTAATTCTTGAACTACACCAAGAATTGCATTTAAAGTTATAATAAATAATATTATAACAGGATCAACAAAATCTAATTCTCCATTCATATATGAAACAAGAAAAGAAATTACTGCTGCTAAAATAAGAATTATAATCATAAAATCCGAAAATTGTTCGATAAATTTAATAAATACACTTTTCTTTTTTTTATCTTTTAGTTCATTTTTTCCGTATTGTTTTAGTCTTTTTGAAACCTCCTTATCACTTAGACCAGTCGATATATCTACATTTAGTTTTTTTGCTGTTTCTACAGCAGACAGGCTATGCCAATTCAAATTGCTGACCTCCTTTATATTATAGGTTAAACCTATGTGACAGGTATAAGATACCTATTAAGTATTACTAAGACAATATATGAAATTTATAAACAGGTTATGACAAGGCATATATATTTGACAAGAAACATTTTTTAGAATTTTATTTAAGGTGTTGTTTGGCTAAATTGATATGAGAAAGTAAAGTAAAATATGAACAAAACTTAATATTTGTCATAAATATAAATTAAGATTATTAAAAGTAGCAAGGATTAGGATGGTATATTATGCTAACAAATTTTATACTAATAGCAATTTCTTTAAGCGTTGATGCACTGGGAATTGGAATTGCCTACAAAGTTAAAGAAGTTAGAATATCTGCTTTATCAAAGCTGATTGTATGCTGTTTGTCAGTTATTATGATGGCATTTGCAATTAATATAGGAAATCTTTTATCTGCATTATTACCGGAAAATATGGCTGAAGTAATTGGTGTAGCTATTTTAATGATAATGGGAATAAAGATTATTATTCAAAACTTAAAAAACAGTGAAAAGAAACCTGAAAACATAAAAATCAAAGAAATTCAGGGAGAGGACATATTAATAAATTGGGCGATAAAATCTTTTGGAATTACAATAAAAGTAATGAAAAATCCTGCGGAATGTGATTTAGACAGTTCTAATAAAATAGACAGTTTGGAAGCTGTTTTTTTAGGAATAGCACTTTCTGTGGATTCTTTAAGTGCTGGTATAGCAGTTGCAACATTTGGGGGCAAAATTTTTTTACTTCCAATATTTGTTGGTATATTTCAATTAGTATTTTTATCTTTTGGAGAAATAATTGGAAGCAGAATAAAAAAATTGAAGAATATTGATAATCGAATTTGGAGCATACTATCTGGTATAATTCTAATTTTAATTGCAATTGTCAGACTATTCTGATTAATATAAGGACGATAAAACTATTGAAATATAAAATTAATAATGCTAATATATATAGGCGGTACAAAGGATTTATGAAATAGAATTTTTTGTGGCCCTATAAACAGAGGAATATATGGATTACGGTTCTAAAAAATAATAAATCTTATATTTAATTAGTGAAGGTGATAAAATGAGTAGAAAAAGAGGGACAGTAAGATTTGCCATTGCAATGCTGCTTTTTTTGTTTCAAATTGCTCTTGTAATAATGATGTCTGTATTTTTACAAAGATTTTCAGGCTATGTTTATTATGCAATGGAGATTTTAAGTTTAATAGTCATACTAGGATTAATTAATGATACTCGTAGCCCTTCTTATAAGATAGCGTGGATTATATTAATATTAATACTGCCAGTAACCGGATTTATATTTTATCATTCGTGGGGAAGAACTGACTTAAATAAGAAAGCATATACAAAAGTACAAGGCTGTATTGCCCATGGCCAAAATTTTGTAAAACAGGATGAAAGAGTTAGAAAAAGTATAAAAAAACAATATCCACATAGAAATAAAATATCCTTATATCTTGAAAATGAGGGTTTTCCTGTTTTTGATAGAACTGGTATGAAATATTATAGAATGGGAGAAGACTTATTTTGTGATATTATTAAAGACTTAAAAGAAGCAAAAAGATTTATTCTGATTGAATTTTTTATAGTTGCAGAAGGAAGACTATGGGATGAAATTCATGAAATAATTAAAGAAAAGGCTTTAAATGGAGTTGAAGTAAAACTAATAATTGATGATTTTGGAAGTGCATTAAGAGTACACAATAGCTTCATTCATGAGCTTAAAAAGGAAGGAATTGAGGTTTTAGTATTCAACAATATGCTCCAGTATATTTCAAAGCTATATGCAAATCATAGAAATCATCAAAAGATAGTTGTAATAGATGGAAATATTGGTTATACAGGCGGAGCTAATTTAGCTGATGAATACGTTAACTACACCACCAGATTTGGAATATGGAAAGACTCAGGAATTAGACTAGAAGGTGACGGAGTTTGGCAATTAACTGCCATTTTCTTAGAAATGTGGGATGTTACCACCAGTAACAGAATTGATGACTACCTAAAATATGCTCCGGAAAAAAGTATTGAAAGTACAGGCTTTTGCCAGCCCTTTTCAGATGGCCCATCCAATAATCCCAAAAATCCGGCAGAGAATTTATTTAAGCAAATTATTTGTGGAGCCAACGAATACCTATACATTATGACTCCTTATCTGGTATTGGAGTCAGATATTATTGAGCTGATTCAAAATTGTGCCAGAAGTAATGTAGATGTAAAAATTATTACCCCAGGAATTGCAGATAAAAAACTTGTTAACATTTTGACAAAATATTACTATGGAAGGCTTTTAAAAAGCGGGGTAAGAATATATGAATATACTCCGGGTTTTATCCATTCTAAAAGTCTAATATGTGAGGATAACGGTGTTATCGGAACTATTAATTTAGATTTTAGAAGTTTGTATCTTCCTTATGAATGCGGTGTTTGGGTTTGCGGTAATGAGGTAATTCAAGATGCTAAACAGGACTTTTTAGATACTTTAGTGGAGTGTAGGGAGGTTACTTTTTCTGATTGGAAGAATCGTTCGCCGTGGATGAAGGTGATACAACCTGTACTTAGTTTGTTTGGGACTTTGATGTAGTGTTTTGCGTCGTGTTTTTTTATTTTCTTTTAGGGGAGTTAACGATATTGAACGGACGCTTTGACAATTTAGTCTTTCTACTCCGTGGGGGGAGGCCACTGGAATAGTCCTTGGTTTAGGTTGTGTAAATTTTTTAGATGAATATGAGTGTATATATATCCAATTGTTTGCCTTGCCCTCCTTCAGCATGTTTTTTACAAGCCTTTGCAAGCAAAGTCTTGACAAAACATAAACGCTTCGTCGGCCGGTCTGCACAATTGGATATATATACACTCA
>JAVBPB010000140.1:0-39336 GCA_031549965.1 Mobilisporobacter sp.
AGCTATGGATTTTATGAAAAGAACAGTAGTGAGTGGTTTGCCGGAAGGACATACGGATAAATATTGCAAAGTAAATCCTGAAAATAAGAACAAAGAAAGTTATTTTGAGTTTGAAATTAAGCTAGGTCAGAACTATTATTCATATGGTTTTGAAATAATATTGAATGAAAGTAAATTTTTGTCAGAGTGGTTGATAGAATTATCACCAGATAATAAAGAAAAATTACTATTTAATAGAGATATTCAAAATGGAAAGTTTCAATTTGGAGGAACTTTAAAAACAAGGGGATTAGTAGATAAAATGAAGGTATACGCTGAGGATATAAGTGATGATAATTCTGTACTACTTTTATCAATTATGAATCAAAATAAAAGAAATTTATATAAAGTATATAAAAGTGTGGCAATTTTAAAGGATATCTATATGTGGATCAAATTTGAATTAGATATTAACTATGCTCATATGCCAATATCGGATTATTCTTATATGGCAAAAACAGAAAATGTTAAGGAAATATGCAAAATTATTTCTGCATTTGGTACCGGGATTACTGATTTTAAAATGGTAGATGTTCCTTTTGAAAAAATTACAAGTGACTTACCTAAACAATTAAGAAATGGATTACTGGCTGATTTAGAAAAAAAGACCGTAGAAATGAAAAATAAAGATAATCTAAAAAATATTAATATTATTATGAGAAGTAACAAAGATTTTTTTGTTTTAGGTGTTGACAAAAATGAAGAAATAACTTGCAAAACAATACAATTTTCTCATGGAAAGAAAAATATTTTTTATAATCTTGCAGAGGAATCTGATGGTACGATTAGAATGTTAGATTTATTGGAAATTCTTTTATTAGGAAATAACAAAACATATGTTGTTGATGAATTGGATAGATGTCTGCATCCAAGTTTGACCTATAAATTTATTGAAACATTTTTACAGAAAGCTGCAAATAGTAATATTCAATTGATAGTTACAACTCATGAATCAAGATTAATGGACTTTGATCTATTGAGACGGGATGAAATATGGTTTGTTAATAAAAAGGAAACTGGAGTAACAGATATATATTCTTTGGAAGAATATAATGAGAGGTTTGATAAGAAGATTGATAAAGCTTATTTGGAAGGTCGTTATGGTGGTGTTCCGGTTTTTAGCACGATTTTTCCAATAGAAGAGGGCTAGTGTATGAGGGAAAGTAGAACATTTGCAGAAAGAACTAGAATATCTGAAAGGGATAGAACTTTAAAAAAATATTTTTTGGTTTATGAAGGTTCAGATACGGAACAAATATATTTTGATGCAGTATATAATTTACGTAAGAATATAGGGATTAGTCCGCTTATTGAATTAATCCCTATAATTAGAAGTTATAGTGAGAAAAGTTGGAGTAATCCTAAAAAAATTTTGGATCGTTTGTTACAAGATATTGAAGAGGGTAAAACGGGGTTTATTTCGTATGAGACAATGTTAAACAGAATTATGGATTATATTTATGAAGAAAAAATTTTATTCACTGGAAAATCTTTTAAAACAATCTGGGTTATGCTTGAATATATTTGCAAAAATGAAATTAAGAAGTCATTACAGGATAGTGTTGATGATTTAGAAGAGGAATGTACAAAAATTATTTCAATACTTAAAGATGAATTAAAAATGGAAAATGTTATTTTGGACATATCTGACATTATAAAAAGCGGTGGGTTAACATATACAGAGGGTTTTGATAAAATATGTTTGATTGTTGACCGGGATAGAGAGAGTTTTATTTCAGTACCAGAAAATGATCAGTATCATTATGTTTTAAATAAATGTAAGGAAAAGAAAATTGGCTTTTATATTACAAATCCTTGTTTTGAATTCTGGTTATTATTACATTTTGATGAGATATTTAACCTTGAACAGGATAAGTTATTACATAATTCTAAAGTAAAAGCTAAGCGAAGATATGTAGAAGATGAATTGAGGAAACTATTTCCGAAATACAAAAAGACATTCTATGATGCAGAAGCTTTAGTAAAAAACATTGATAGAGCAATTGTAAATGAAAAGAGTTTTTGTGAAGACGTAGAAAAACTGGAAAATTCTCTTGGTAGTAATATTGGTATTCTTATTGATGAAATGAGGAAGATAGACAATTAGTTCCATAAGAATATTGCATTTGTTTGGGATATACTTGTTGGTGATAAAATACATTCAAATATTTATTAACTTTAGGTTTGTACAATATCATTAACTTAAGAAAGTCGTTACATATCAAATGGATATGTAACGACTTTCTTAAGTTAATGATATTGTCTGATTATGCTCGTTTTTTACCTAGAAAAACTTGGTTTTTCCTCAAAATTTCTATTACTTTCGCAGTATAATCCAGTTACTATTCTCGGCCTGATTAATATTAGGTCAATGAAAAAGTCCTTCAATACAGTAAATTAATTTTTCAAATGAATATGAACATATATGTTCATATTCATTTGAAAAATTTTCACATCCTACATTAAGGACTTTTTCGAGACAAACCTCAACAAAGCTGTGAATAGTAGCATAATCCAAAAAGCCCATTCAAACAAAAAATTTTTTACTTGCTTTTTTCTGAAAAATATTATAAAATTGAAACATAAGTGGTTCAAAGTGGATTAAAATGGTTTGAAGTGGAGTACAGGTGGTGAATTAAGATGTTCATGGGAGAATACAGTCATACAATAGACCCAAAAGGTAGAGTAATAGTACCTTCTAAGTTCAGGGAACTTTTAGGAGAAGAATTTGTCATGACTTTAGGATTAGATGGATGTCTTTATGCATACCCTAACGAGGAATGGTTAGAATTTGCCACACAACTTAAAAGCCTTCCAGGTACAAAAGAAGCAAGGCAACTACAACGTTATTTTATGTCAGGTGTTATAAGCTGTGAAGTGGACAAGCAAGGCAGAACATTGATTCCCACAAAGCTTAGAGAGCATGCTAAAATTGATAAAGAAGTAGTGCTTGTAGGCGTTCTTAATAAAATCGAGATATGGAGTAAAGAAGTGTGGGAAGCAAATAACGAATATGATGATGTAGATGATATTGCGGAACGCATGGCTACGTTGGGACTCAGTTTTTAAATCAAAGATATTGGAGAACGCATATGAAATTTGAACACAAGAGTGTACTGCTAGATGAAACAGTTGATAATTTACATGTTAAGCCAGATGGAATATATGTGGATGGGACTTTGGGCGGAGGAGGTCATTCTTATGAGATATGTAAGAAACTAAATACAGGAAGACTTATAGGAATTGATCAAGATAGTGCTGCAATAGAAGCTGCAAAACAACGATTACAAGAATTTTCTGATAAAGTTACAATAATTAGAAACAACTATTGTAATATGAAAGATTCATTGTTAGAAATTGGAATAGATAAAGTTGATGGAATAATATTAGACCTTGGAGTGTCTTCATATCAACTGGATACACCTGAGAGAGGATTTTCATACAGAGAGGACGCACCTCTGGATATGCGAATGGATCAAAGGCTCTTAATAACCGCTAAAACTATAGTTAATGAATATAGCGAATTTGACCTTTATAGAATAATCAGAGATTATGGAGAGGACAAGTTTGCTAAGAATATCGCTAAACATATAGTTAGGAGCAGACAAGAAAAAGAAATAGAAACCACTATGGAACTGATTGAAGTCATAAAGGCTGCAATACCAATGAAAGTAAGGGCAGTGGGAGGACATCCTGCAAAAAAAACCTTTCAGGCTATAAGGATTGAGCTTAATAAAGAGTTAGAAGTGCTTAAAAATACTTTGACAGATATGACAGATATACTAAATAATAAAGGCAGAATTTGCATAATAACATTTCATTCATTGGAAGACAGAATAGTAAAAGATGTATTTAGAAATAATGAAAACCCATGTACTTGCCCACCTAATTTTCCAATATGTGTTTGTGGCAATAAGTCAAAGGGTAAAGTTATTACAAGAAAACCTATCTTGCCAACAGAAGAAGAGATTTTATCAAATAAACGTTCTAAAAGTGCTAAATTAAGAGTTTTTGAAAAAGAATGACGTAGAGCAGGGGGATAATTGCATGGATGCAAAAACAAAACAAAATTTATATGTTGAAGGAAACGCTGCAAGGAAGCTAATGGCAGTTCCTGAACGAGAACCAAGAAAAAGAATAGAACGAAAAGAAATCAGTAGATCTACTAGGCGAAACAGAGAAAAGGCCTTAAGTATTGATTTTAGGTTTTTGGTTTTTTTGATGGCAGCAAGCGTGGTAACTCTATACGTGTGCGTAGGATACCTTGGTGTGCAATCTGATATAACAAATAACAGTAAAAAAATTGCAAGTCTTGAAAGTCAACTAAATAGCCTAAAGGATGAAAATGACGCGGCACTAGGCAGACTAAGTACTACCATTGACTTAGAACAAATATATAAAGTGGCAGTAGAAGAATTAGGAATGGTATATGCAGGAAAAGAACAGGTAAGATTATATAATAGTACAGAAAGTGACTATGTAATACAATATAAAGATATACCCAATATAGAAAAAAGCTCTATAATTGATATGCTTTTAGAAAAATAAGTCAGGTGATTTAAGTGAAAAAAGGTAAAAGAACTATTTTTAAAAGATTTATGAAAAAAAAGTTAGTAATAACTTTTTTTACTTTATTCTTATTATTTAATGTATTAATCATAAGATTAATTGCATTGAATATGGAAAAAGGTGAACAATATAAGAAAAAGGTTCTTTCTCAACAGACCTATGTAAGTACAGTTATTCCTTATAAAAGAGGTAATATTGTGGATAGAAAAGGCACAGTACTTGCCCAAAGCGAGAAAGTATATAACCTGATTATTGATCCAAAGCAAATACTTACTAAAGTTATAAAGAATGAAGTAGAAGAAGAGGTATACAGGCAACCAACTGTTGAAGCTATTAATACTTGTTTTCAAATAGAAAAAGATGAAATTGAAAAAGTATTAATTGATAAACCCAACAGTCAATATGTAGTTATGAAAAAAACTTTAAGCTATGAAGAAATTGAACCATTCTTAGAATTATCAAAATCCGAAAACAGTAAAATCAAGGGAGTATGGTTTGAAGAAGATTATATCAGAACATATCCTAATGGTTCTCTTGCATGTGACTTAATAGGCTTTACATCAAAAGGCAATGTTGGAGAATGGGGAATTGAAAAATTCTATAATGAAAGCTTAAATGGATCAACTGGTCAGGAATATGGATACTATGACTCAACTTTAAATTTAGAGAGAGTAGTAAAACCTGCTGTTAATGGAAATACAATATACTCAACAATAGATGCCAATATACAGAGTATTACAGAAAAATATATTAAAGAATTTAATGACGAAACTGGAAGCAAAAACACAGGTGTTATTATTATGAATCCAAACAATGGAGAAATACTTGCAATGGCATCATATCCTGTTTTTGATTTGAATACGCCAAGAGATTTGTCAAACTTTTTTTCAGAAAGTGATTTGGAATCAAAAACCGAAGAAGATAAATTAGATTTTTTAAATAGCTTATGGAGAAATTATTGTATTAGCGACACTTATGAACCAGGTTCAACATATAAACCATTTACAATTGCAACTGGTTTTGAAGAGGATAAACTCCATGGCGATGAAACATATGTATGTGATGGAAAAGAAGTAGTAGTAGCAGGTCAAAAACCAATAAAATGTAATAATAGAGCTGGGCATGGTCTTATAACCTTAGAAGAATCCCTTATGTATTCATGCAATGATGCATTGATGAGTATAGGAAAATTATTAGGTAAAGAGATGTTCTTACAATATCAGACAAATTTTGGATTTGGGCAAAAGACGGGGATAGATTTACCAGGTGAGACTAGTGCCAGTTCATTAATGTATACAATTAAGACAATGGGACCAGTAGAACTTGCTACAGAATCCTTTGGACAGGCTTTTAATGTAACCATGATACAGTTAATAAGTTCATTTTGCTCTATCATTAACGGGGGATACTATTATGAGCCTCACATAGTTAAGCAGATTATTAATGATAATGGTGGAGTGGTTAAGAATGTGGAAGCAAAGCTTCTTAAAGAAACGGTATCTAAAGAAACTTCCCAAATACTTAATAAATATTTATTAAGTACAGTAGAATCAGGAACAGCACAACCTGCCAAGGTATCTGGTTATGATATAGGAGGAAAAACAGGAACGGCTGAAAAGCTTCCGAGAGGTAATGGAAAATATGTAGTTTCATTTATTGGAGCAGCTCCAATGGACAACCCAGAATTGGCTATATATGTTGTAATAGATGAACCAAATGTTGAAAAACAGGCAGACAGTAAATTTTCATCAAGATTAGCTCAAAAGATTTTAAATGAAGTGTTGCCATATAGAAACATTTTTCCTAAAGAGGACGTAATACCAACATCAACCAAAGAATCAGATCCGACAGGTACAACCAATCCAGAAACTGGTGAAAATACAACTTCTACACAAGAACAGACAACAGCCCCAAATACAGGTGAAACCCAATCTACAACTGAAGTAACCGAGGAGATAACGTCTGAATTAGATAATGTAACAAATGAAGCAGGAGAAACTGTAACTAACAGTGAGAATCCTAAACAAGAATACAGTAATGAAGAAATAATTGATTAAAAGAGTGTCAAAATACTGTGAAACAGTAGAATTTTGACACTCTAATTATGAATAAAAAATAAAATCTTTGAAAAAATCCGGCAAAAGTCATAACCTCAATAGATATGTAATAAAATAGAATAATTACTTTTATGAGGTTATTTTTGTGGAAAAAAACAAGACATACAACCGAAAAAAAATTTTGTTTGCTTCAGTATGTATTATTACCATAGCAATATTTCTGGTTGGGAGATTGACATATTTAATGATATTTAGATCAGATTATTATCAGCAAAAGGCTGATGCACTTCATGAAAGAGAGAGAAGTATAAAGGCTGCAAGAGGTATAATCTATGACAAAAATGGGGTTGCACTTGCAACTAATAAGCCGGTATGTACAATATCAGTTATACATAACCAGATTACAAATCCCGAAGAGGTAATAAAGATTCTTTCTAAAGAGCTGTCACTTAGTGAAGATGCAGTAAGAAAAAGGGTTGAAAAGAAAACCTCAATTGAAAGAGTAAAAACCAATGTAGATAAAAGCGTTGCAGATACAATAAGAGAATATGATCTAAATGGAGTTATGGTGGATGAAGACTATAAAAGATATTATCCTTTTGAAAGTTTGGCATCTAAAGTTATTGGATTTACAGGAAAAGACAATCAGGGAATTATAGGGCTAGAAGTTAAATATGATAAATATTTACAAGGAATTAATGGTACAATATTAACACTAACTGATGCCAGAGGTGTAGAAATAGAAAATGCAGCTGAAAGCAGAGTTGAACCAATTGACGGCAATTCATTATATATAAGTTTAGATGTTAATATTCAAAAATATGTTGAGCAGGCAGCTAAAAAGGTTTTAGAAGCCAAAAATGCAAAAAGCGTATCAGTAATAATTATGAATCCACAAAACGGAGAAATTTATTCAATGGTAAATGTACCAGAATTTGACTTAAATACACCCTATGAACTTACAGATGAGATATTAGCTAAGGCTGAAGGAGAAATAACCAGTGAAAAACAGCAAGAGCTATTAAATGGAATGTGGAGAAATCAAATAATTAGTGATACATATGAACCTGGTTCAACATTTAAAATTATTACAGCTACAGCAGCCCTTGAAGAAAAAGTAGTAAGTCTTAATGAAACTTTTAGCTGTCCGGGCTTTAGAATAGTAGAAGATAGAAGGATAAAATGTCATAAAGTTTCAGGACACGGAACAGAGACTTTTATTCAAGGTGTATATAACTCTTGTAACCCAGTATTTATGGATATTGGTGCAAGGGTTGGAATAACAAACCTATATAAGTATTTTGAAGGTCTTGGCTTATTTAAAAAGACAGGGATTGACCTTCCTGGAGAAGCATCTTCAATTATGCATAAAATAGATAAAGTAGGTGCAGTGGAACTTGCCACAATAACATTTGGCCAGTCCTTTCAAATAACTCCATTACAATTAATGACAGCTGTCAGCGATATAATTAATGGAGGGCATACCATAGTACCTCATTTTGGTTTAGAGGTAAAAAACAGTTTAGGTGATACAATAGAAAAATTTGAATATCCACAAGAAAAGAGTATGATTTCCAATGATACGGCAGAAAAAATGAAAACATTACTAGAAGGTGTTGTATCAGAAGGAACTGGATCAAGAGCATACATTCCCGGACTTAGAATTGGCGGTAAAACAGCAACTTCAGAAAAATTTCCAAGAAGTTTAAATAAATATATATCTTCATTTATTGGTTTTGCACCTGCTAATGATCCAAAAGTTTTGGCATTAGTGCTTATAGATGAACCAACTGGTATATACTATGGAGGAACTATTGCAGCACCTATAATAGGTGAAATATTTGACAATATTTTACCTTATTTAGGAGTAGAACCAAGCTATACTGAAGAGGAATTAAAAAAATATAATGTAGGAGAAATTACTACACCAAACTTTTTAGGTAAAACAAAAAAAGAAGTCAAAGAACTGCTAAAGATATATGAATTTGGTGAAATAGACTATTTAGGAGAAGGGGATGTGGTTGTAGAACAATTTCCACTTGAAGGAGATAAGGTAAATAAAAAGAGCGACTTAATATTATATTTAGAATAAATATCATATTGATTAATTTATCAAAAAGCATTATACTGATACACGTAAAATAATACACTTAAGAAAATGAGAGGTGGATTTATGAATTTCAAAGAATTATTACCTGTACTAATAGCATTTGCCATTAGTGTCATACTAAGTCCTATAATGATACCATATTTAAAAAAATTAAAATTTGGTCAATATGTAAGAGAAGATGGGCCAGAGTCTCATCTTAAAAAGTCAGGTACCCCGACTATGGGCGGATTAATTATTTTATCCAGCATTGTAATAACATCATTATTTTATGTAAAAGATTATCCCACTATTATTCCAATACTTTTTTCAACACTTGGTTTTGGATTAATTGGCTTTTTAGATGATTACATAAAAGTAGTAATGAAACGATCTATGGGCCTTAGAGCTTGGCAAAAGATGTTAGGCCAGATAATAGTAACATCAGTCTTTGGATATTATTTATTAAATTATACAGACATTGGCACAGGAATGCTGATACCGTTTTCAAACGGACAATACCTGAATGTAGGATTTTTATTTTTGCCAATAATGTTTGTAGCAGTAATTGGAACTGTAAATGGTGTAAATTTTACTGATGGATTAGATGGCCTTGCTTCAAGTGTTACAGTATTAGTAGCTACTTTATTTAGCGTTGTGGCTATTGGGCTTAAAAGCGGAATAGAACCTATTACATGTGCAGTTGTAGGTGCTTTACTTGGATTTTTACTCTTTAATGTACATCCGGCAAGAGTTTTTATGGGAGATACAGGATCTCTTGCACTTGGAGGATTTGTGGCATCTACAGCATATGTACTTCAAATGCCTTTATTTATTCTGATAATTGGATTTATATATTTAGCAGAAGTTTTATCAGTAATGCTTCAAGTAGGATATTTTAAGTTGACTCATGGCAAAAGAATATTTAAAATGGCACCGATCCATCATCATTTTGAATTATCTGGATGGCCAGAAACCAGAGTTGTAGCTATCTTTTCAATTATAACAGCAATATTATGCTTAATTGGACTCCTGGCAATATAATTAACTTAAGATGATAGATATAGCATAACTAGGAGGGAAAAAATGGATTTAAAAAACAAAAATGTATTAATAGCAGGCGTTGGATTAAGTGGAATTGGTGCTGCTAATTTATTGCATAAAGTAGGTGCAAACATTACATTATACGATGGAAATGCAGCATTACTAAAAGATGATATTTTAGTAAAACTTCCAAAAGATTGTAAAGCTAAAGTAATACTTGGTGAACTAATTGATGAAGAAATTGAAAAAACAGATGTTTTTGTAATAAGCCCCGGAATACCTACAGATTTGGAATTTGTAAAGAGAATAAAAGCTAAAAATATTCCGGTTTGGGGAGAAATTGAATTAGCAAATCAATATGCAAAAGGAAAAATTATAGCAATTACAGGAACAAATGGAAAAACTACAACAACAGTATTAACAGGGGAAATTATGAAGAAACATTTTGAAAGTACCTTTGTTGTTGGAAATATAGGAATGCCTTTTACAGATGTTGTATTTGAGACAAAGAATGAGAGTTTAATAGTTGCAGAATTAAGTAGTTTTCAATTAGAAACCATAGTTGATTTTAAACCATCAGTAAGTGCAGTATTAAATATTTCACCAGATCATTTAAATAGACATAAGACTATGGAGAGTTATATAGAAGCAAAATTAATGATTACCTATAATCAGGATGAAAACGATGTATGCGTACTAAATTATGATGATGAAGAAACAAGAAAACTTTCCGACAAAATTAATACAAAAAAGCTTTGGTTTAGCAGATGCAAGGAATTGGATGACGGTGTATTTGTATCAGATAATAGTATTGTATGTAAAATTAATGGTGATACAAAACATGTGTGTAAAATAGAAGAATTAAAATTATTAGGAAATCATAATATTGAAAATGTTTTGGCAGCTGTTGGAATGTCAGTAAGTGTGGGTGTTTCAATAGAAACAATAAAAGAAGCAATAACAAGTTTTATGGGCGTTGAACATAGAATTGAATATGTTTGTACAAAAAATGATGTTATTTATTACAATGATTCAAAAGGAACTAATCCTAATGCCTCTATAAAAGCCGTTGAAGCTATGGTAAGACCAACTATATTAATAGGTGGAGGATATAATAAAGATTCAGAATATGATGAATGGATTAATAGTTTTGACAATAAAGTAAAAAAATTAATTTTAATTGGTGAAACAAAAGATAAGATAGAAGAATCAGCAAATAGAAATGGTTTTTTTGATATAATAAAGACAGATACTTTGGAAGAAGCAGTTAAGAAGGCTTTTGAGATATCGGTTGGAGGAGACGCAGTTTTATTATCTCCGGCATGTGCAAGCTGGGATATGTTTAAAAACTACGAAGAAAGAGGTAACAAGTTTAAGGAGTATGTATATAATCTAGGAGAGTGATTAGATGGCCAGACATGGTGGAAACACAAATAAAAAAGTAAAGGCAGATAACTACTATGATTATACACTTTTGTTTTTAACACTTTTTTTAGTGTGTTTTGGTTTGGTAATGATATATAGTACTAGCTCATATACAGGTCAAATACGTTACGATGATTCAGCACACTGGCTAAAAAAACAGGCAGGTGCGTCTATGCTTGGAATCATTGCAATGCTTATTGTATCAAAAATTAATTATAGAATTTGGGCAAAATTTGCAGTGTTGGCATATGGTTCTGCATTTGTATTACAAATTTTAGTATTATTTGTTGGAAACGAAGTAAAAGGTGCAAAGAGATGGATTCAATTAGGACCTCTCAGTTTTCAGCCTTCAGAAGTTTCAAAAATTGCATTAATTATTTTTTTGGCATATGTAATAAGTGTTTCAGTAAAGCGTTTAGATAGTATTTGGGGTATGGTAAGAATATTTATATATGCATTGCCCTTAATTGGACTTATTGCTTATGAAAATCTAAGTACTGCCATTGTAATGTTTGGAATAACATTTGCAATAGTTTTTGTAGCTAGTAGAAAATATTGGTATTTTATTATTACAATATTGGCAGGAGTAGGATTTGCAGCACTTTTAATTATAGTAGCTCCATACAGGCTTGAAAGAATACAAGTGTGGCAAAACATAGAAACACACGATAAAGGTTTTCAAACATTACAAGGGCTTTATGCTATAGGTTCAGGAGGGATTTTTGGAAAAGGTCTGGGTCAGAGTATGCAAAAGCTTGGATTTATACCAGAATCTCATAATGATATGATATTTTCAATTATATGTGAAGAACTTGGATTATTTGGAGCTATTTCCATTATAATGTTATTTTTAATTCTAATATGGAGATTTATGATAATAGCAAACAATACATTAGATCTTTTTGGAGCATTATTAGTAATTGGTGTAATGGCACATATAGGAGTTCAGGTTATAATAAATATTGCAGTTGTAACCAACAGTATTCCACCTACCGGAATACCTTTACCATTTATAAGTTATGGAGGTACTTCCATATCCTTTTTATTAGTTGAAATAGGATTAGTATTGGGAGTTTCCAATCAAATAAAATTAGAAAGATAATGTACTTTTCCTCATGCACACTATGTAGACTTTTGCATATAATGTCTTATATAGTTCAAACAGACTATAGGTCTGTTAGTTGGGGGTGCTTAGATGTCCTTTATAAAAATTACAGGCGGGAAGCATTTACGTGGGGAGATAAAAGTACAAGGTTCAAAAAATGCTGTATTACCCATTATAGCTGCAACAGTATTAAACAAGGGAATAACAAAGATAAAAAACTGTCCCAAGATATTAGATGTTTTAAGCATGATAAAAATACTCGAAAAGATAGGTTGTTTTATTGAATGGGAAAAGGATACACTAATAGTAAATGCAACCGATATAAATTCAGTAGAAATACCAGAAAAATATGTGGGCAGAATCAGATCTTCAATAATTATGCTGGGATCGGTCTTGGGAAGATGCAAAGAAGTTACCATTTCCTATCCGGGAGGATGTTCAATTGGTTCAAGACCAATAGATCTGCATATTAAAGCATTAAAAAAAATGAATATTGAAATAACAGAAGAAGGTGGATTTTTAAATTGCACCTCTAAAAAAATTATCGGAGCGGATATTGTACTTGATTTTCCAAGCGTAGGAGCTACCGAAAATATAATTTTAACAGCTGTATTATCAGAAGGTATAACTTATATCTGTAATGCGGCTAAAGAACCAGAGATAGTAGAATTGTGCCAATTCTTACAGGGAATGGGTGCTAATATTAGGGGGGCTGGTACAGATAAAATCATTATTGAAGGTGTTAAAGAACTTCATGATACTGAATTTACAATCAGTGCGGACAGAATTGTTGCAGGAACATATATGGCCGCAGTTGCAACTAGTAAAGGTAATGTAACACTTAATAATATTGACTGTAGTCAAATAAGTGCAATTACTTCAATACTTAAAGATATAGGCTGTAAAATTGAATGTGGTAATTCTTATATAACAATTGAATCAAATAAAAGACTTGATTGTGTAGATGTTATAAGAACTCAGCCTTATCCTGGTTTTCCTACAGATATGCAATCTCAGATGATGAGTGTTTTATCATTATGTGACGGTACTAGTGTAATACTAGAAAATATTTTTGAAACCAGATATAACAATGCCAGAGAATTATGTAAAATGGGTGCAGATATAATTATTGAAGGCAAGTTAGCAGTAATAAAAGGTGTAGAAAGACTTAGCGGTGCAGAGGTTTATTCAAATGATCTAAGAGGCGGTGCAGGATTAATCATTGCAGGATTAGCTGCAAAAGGAATGACTGTTGTGCATAATACGGAATATGTTGAACGTGGATATGAAGACATTTGCAGGGATTTAAGACAAATTGGAGCAAGTATTGAAATGATTCCTTAAAAATGAACCGGGTGGTGATAAAATGGCAAAAGTACAAATGAGAAATAATTACCGATATAGAAATTCTATATTAATTAAACTACTAATCATAGCTGTACTTATAGCCATTATCTTATTTATATTGGTAACTGTATTTCAAGTAAAAAATATTACTGTAGAAGGAAGTAATCACTATACAGAAAAAGAAATCGAGGAATTAGTATTAAAAGATAAGTATAAAAATACATTATATTTGTATATTCAAAATAAATATTTTGATGATTATCAGATTCCCTTTATTCAAAAAGTTGATATAGAGATTGTTTCAAGAAATGATATAAAAATAGTTATTTATGAAAAAGTAATAATAGGTTGTATTGAATACATGGGAGAATATTTATATTTTGATAAGGATGGAATTGTAGTAGAAAGTTCTGCCAGCAAAATAGAAGGAGTACCCATGGTTACAGGGTTAATGTACGATAAGATAATTCTTCATAAAAAGCTTGAAATTTCTGATGCAGAAAGATATGATGCAATACTAAATTTAATGCAGCTTATTAAAAAATACGATGTTAAAGTGGACAAGATTCGATTCAATAATAAAAATGAAATTGAATTGGTAGTTTCAAACATTGAAATTTTATTAGGAAAAGACAGATTTTTTGATGATAAGATTGCTAACTTAAATAACATTTTATCTCAATTAACAGGTTTATCAGGAGAGCTTGATATGAAAGATTTTAAATCAGCAGAAGATGGTGTAGTATTTAGGAAGAATTGACTATATTTTATTAAAAATAAAAAATATTTTACTTTTTTTGAAAATAAGGGTTGATTATTTTTCCATTTAACTATATTATATTAGATAATAGATTTATTTTAAAAATAGATGTTACATAATTAGAGGAGGAAATACTTTGCTTGAGATTAGAACAAATGAAGCTGAACCAGCTGCAAGAATATTGGTTATTGGTGTGGGTGGTGCTGGCAATAATGCTGTAAATAGAATGATAGAAGAAAATATATCCGGAGTAGAATGTATAGGTATAAATACAGATAAACAAGCATTACAATTATGTAAGGCACCAACTGTTTTACAAATTGGAGAGAAATTAACAAAAGGATTAGGAGCAGGTGCAAAGCCAGAGGTTGGTGCAAAAGCAGCCGAGGAAAGTGCAGAAGAATTAACGGCATTAGTTAAGAATGCAGATATGGTATTTGTAACTTGTGGAATGGGTGGAGGAACAGGAACAGGTGCAGCTCCGGTTGTAGCTAAGATATCAAAAGACTTAGGCATATTAACAGTAGGAGTTGTAACAAAGCCATTTAGATTTGAAGCTAAGACACGAATGGAAAACGCTTTAGCAGGAATTGAAAGATTAAAAGAAAGTGTTGATACTTTAATCGTAATTCCTAATGATAAATTACTAGAAATAGTAGATAGAAGAACTACAATGCCAGATGCTCTTAAAAAAGCAGATGAAGTATTACAACAAGGTGTACAAGGTATAACAGATTTAATTAATGTACCAGGGCTTATTAATCTTGACTTTGCTGACGTTCAGACAGTTATGAAGGACAAGGGTATTGCTCACATTGGAATAGGTACAGGAAAAGGTGATGATAAGGCTATTGATGCTGTTAAACAGGCTATAGCAAGTCCTCTTCTTGAAACAACAATTGCGGGTGCATCTCATGTTATAATTAATATTTCAGGTGATGTTGCACTTATGGAAGCTAACGAGGCAGCAAGCTATGTACAAGAACTTGCAGGTGAGAATGCTAACATAATTTTTGGTGCAAAATATGATGAAGGTTCACCAGATGAAGCAAAGATTACAGTTATTGCTACCGGACTTGATGGACAAACAGAAACAAGTGCTACAAGGTCAACAGCTTTTAACTACAATCCATCTATAAAACCTAATTCATTTAGCAATTTTTCTAAAAATATTCCAAACCAACCAAAAAGCCAGCCAGTAGTAAACATTGCTCCAGTTGAAAAGCCAACCAGTGCTGTTGAAGAAAAACCAATTAAAATTCCAGAGTTTTTACAAAAAAATAGAAATAAATAAAAAATTAGAGATATTAAAATATAAAGTTTAGTTTTGCAAATAACATTTTTGTTACTTTGACAAGAAAACTTATATTACAAATATCTCTTTTTTTATTTTTAAATATATTTAAAGACTTATGTCGAATTGAAATAATCAATGGTAAAAATTGTAAATGAAAAAAGATAGAAACCCTCTTAATTTTGACAAAAAAATTAGAGGGTTTCATTTATAATATATTTAGCATATAAATGGTTGATGCTGAATATAGAATAAATTATAAGGACAATATACTGGAGGTGACAGGTGTTTTATGAAATTTATTTGGACTTAATTTTTTTAATAAATTTAGGTATGGATATTCTTATTCTATTATTAGCTGCCAAAATATTAAAATTTAATATAAAAATATTAAGAATAGTTTTAGCAGCAGTATTAGGAGCTACATGGGTATGTGTTATATCTATATATCCCATTAGCAATAATTTAATAGAGGGAATAATAACATACATAGGAATTAGCGGGTTAATGGTTTTTGTAGGATTTAATGTACAAAAACCGATTAAGATTTTAAAAGGCATTGGAATACTTTATTTAGTTACTTTTTTCATGGGTGGAGTTATTCATTTTTTATATGATTATACCCAAATTGGATATTACATAAGAACGGTTTTAACAGGGAATTATTATAAAAAAATTAATTTAACATCTTTTGTAATAGTAAGTTTAATAGCATTTATTACATTACAACTTATGATTAGACTTTTTAAATACTTTAAGAATAATGATAAAAATATATATGATGTAGAACTTATGATAAATGGCAAAATAAAGAAAACTATAGGTCTTTTAGATACAGGCAATAGTCTCATTGAACCAATAACTAGAAAACCAGTGGTTATAGCAGAATATTCCTTAATTGAAGAAATGCTCCCGGAAGGGATAAAAAAACTAATTTATGGTTATTTATGTAACAACACAATTAATTACGATGACCTAGAGGATGAATTTGCAAGTAAAATTAAGCTTATACCTTTTCATTCAATAGGTGAAAAAAACGGAGTATTGATAGGGTTAATTATTGAAGGATTAATAATTAATCTGGGTGATAATATACTAAAAGCGGAAGATGTAGTTATTGCATTATATAATTATAACCTTTCATCAAGTAATAAATACCATGTAATACTAAATCCTAAGTTAATGGATGCTATATAGGTACAAAAAAGTATGCAAAACAAATCTTTTGGTTCTTATATAAATAGAGGAATATATTTATCTTAAATATGGAAATGATTTAAATATTTATCGACAAATATATAAATATTATTAAACTAAATCTAGGAGGAATAAGATGCTTATTAAAATTTCAATACCAAATAAATTTAAATTCAGAGTTGTACCAGAAATAAAGAGTTTTATGTTTCCACAAAAGGGGGATGTACATTACATAGGAGGGGCAGAGGTATTACCGGCTCCCTTAGATCCAGAGGAAGAAGCCAGAGTTATTAATCAATTAGGAACAGAATACGATACACAGGTAAAATCTATATTAATAGAACATAATTTAAGGTTAGTTGTATACATAGCAAAAAAATTCGATAATACAGGTGTTGGTGTTGAAGATTTAATATCAATTGGAACTATAGGTCTAATTAAAGCTATTAACACTTTTAATCCTGATAAAAACATAAAATTAGCAACCTATGCGTCAAGATGTATTGAAAATGAAATATTAATGTATTTAAGAAGAAATAATAAAACAAAATTAGAGGTATCAATTGATGAGCCTTTAAATGTTGACTGGGATGGAAATGAATTGCTTTTGTCTGATATACTTGGAACCGATGAAGATATTATTTACAAAGACATAGAGGAAGAAGTAGATAGAAATCTTCTTGGTAAGGCATTAGATAAGCTTTCAGATAGAGAAAAAACAATTGTACAATTAAGATTTGGAATTAATACAATTGATGGAAATGAAAGAACTCAAAAAGAAGTAGCTGACTTACTTGGAATATCACAATCTTATATTTCAAGGCTTGAGAAAAAGATTATTAAGAGGTTAAAAAAGGAAATTATAAGGTTGGAATAACAAGTATAAATTTGGGCAAAAAAGTGAATCATTATTATATAAGATTTTTATAGAATGATTTGGAGGTTGCTCAAATGGCTCTTTATAAGGTTGAGATTTGTGGCGTAAATACAGCGAAATTGCCACTTTTAAAGAATAGTGAAAAAGAAGAATTATTTGCCAAAATTTTAAAAGGAGATGCGGAGGCAAGAGAAACCTATATTAAGGGTAATATGAGATTAGTTCTTAGTATTATTCAAAGATTTTCTAATAGTAATGAGAATGTAGATGATTTATTTCAGGTAGGGTGTATAGGGCTTATAAAAGCTATTGATAATTTTGATATATCACAAAATGTAAGGTTTTCAACTTATGCGGTTCCAATGATTATAGGAGAAATCAGAAGATATCTAAGGGATAATAACTCAATAAGAGTTAGCCGTTCTCTAAGGGATACAGCTTACAAAGCAATATATGCAAAAGAAGCACTTATTAAGAAATTTGACAAAGAACCAACAGTATCCGAAATTGCCAGTGAGATAGGAATTAGCAAGGAGGATATTGTTTTTGCCTTAGACGCTATTCAAAGTCCAGTATCCCTTTATGAACCGGTATATTCTGAGGGTGGAGATACTTTATATATTATGGATCAAATTAGTGACAAAAAGAATAAAGAGGAGAACTGGATTGAAGAAATCTCTTTAAAGGAAGCTATGAATAAACTAACAGATAGGGAATATAATATAATAGAACTAAGATTTTTTCAAGGAAAGACTCAAATGGAGGTTGCTGAGGAAATTAATATTTCTCAGGCTCAGGTTTCTAGGCTTGAAAAAAGTGCTCTTCGTAGTATGAAAAATTATTTAAGTGAAAAAAGCTAAGGGGGAATTAAGTTGCGTATTTGTGACCTTAAGCAAAAAGAGGTAATAAATGCAAAAGATTGCCAGAGGTTAGGATACGTGGGGGATGTGGAGTTTGATATTATTTCAGGAAAGATTACTAAGATTATTGTGCCGGGGCCTTGTAAGATGTGGGGAGTTATTGGGCATGATCATGAGTATTGTATTTCGTTTTGTTGTATTAAGCAGATTGGGGCGGATATAATTTTGGTGGATGTGGATATTGAGAAGGTTTTGATTAAGTGTCAGTATTAGGGGGGCTTTTTGCCTTTAGGCTGTGTAGGGTGCTGAAAAAGTCCTGTTTTAGGCTGTGTAGATTTTTTAGATGAATATGAGCGTATATATATCCAATTGTTTGCCTTACCCTCCTTCAGCATGTTTTTTACAAGCCTTTGCTATGCAAAGTCTTGACAAAACATAAACGCTTCGTCGGCCGGTCTGCACAATTAGATATATATACGCTCATATTCATCTAAAAAATTAATTTACCGCGTTGGAGGATTTTTTCGCAACCCCTTGAAGTATTGTTATGATATCATTTGTAATTGTAAAAATTATATATTTATTTTATTGAAGCAGTCTTAAAATGTATTACATTTGTAAACATTTTAAGGTTGCTTTTTTTGAATGACCATGAAATATTTAATTTAAGTTTAATATTATTTAAATGTTTAATTGAAAATATGATTAAATTAATAAGGTGAATACTCACTTACTTACCAATAATCCCCGATTACTACCCAAATGTCCCACTATATTGATATGAGAAAAATTATGGTTGATTGTAAACAATAAATTTATAATTTATATTATAGATAAATCAAAAGAAATTTGATATAATGAAGTTAATTAGTTTCTGATTGTAAATATTGTTTCTTGTTGTTTACTAATATAAATATTTTATGTGAAAGTAGTATTCTACAAAAGAGTAGGAGGAAAAATGAAATTAGAATCTATTGAATTTTTATATCATGGATCAGATTTTGATTTTAATGAGGTGGATTTATCACAGGCCAAGCAGTATAAAGATTTTGGAAGTGGATATTATCTGACATCAAACTTAATGCAGGCTCAAAGTTGGGCACAAAAAAAAGGAAAGAGAAAATGCTATATTTATAAGTATGGGGTAAAGGATATTTCTCGATATAATCCTAGTATATTGGAATTACTTGATTATAATAAAGAATGGGTAAATATAATTACAAATTCCAGAATTAATGGAGTATATCCAGTATATGATATAATATATGATAGAATTGCAGATAATAGATATGAGGATATATCTGAAATTCTTATAAAATATAATTATGGAGTGGTAACTTATAATGATGTTATAAATAAAGTAAGATGGAAAAGTGATAGTGGAGATCAATTCTGTTTCAGAACAGTCAATGCATTAAATTGCATAGAACTTATTGAAAAAATCACACAAATAAAAGATGGTAGTGTATGGCATAATTTGTAAGGAGTAATTATATGAATGGGAAAAAAAGGATTAATCAGTTAACATATATGTATTCTCATATTACTAAAAAGTCTATGGAGGAGTCTAAGAAGATAATATTAGACACTAAGGTAGGCAGAGGACTATCTGTAAATGATAAAAGATTAATGTATGAACAACAAACCGCAAATCTGTACGAGATATTTCAAGAAATTAATTTTAAGAAAAATATTGATAGTGCGGATTTACATGAAAAAATTACTAATTCATTATTTGAGTTATATAAATATGAAAAAGATGAATCAAAAAGTAATGTAAGGGAATATAGTGCAATTAAAATAGATGAAAATAATAATGTTGCGAAAAAATTAAAAAAAGTTCAATTGAGGATTCTTAAAGAAAAGCAGCAGAATATGATAAATGCAAGGAGGATTGAGCATGCTAATAAAATTAAGGGATGAAAAAGATAATTTAGTAATTAAAGATATGCTTGATATTAATTTTGATATGAGAGTTGAAAATAAAAAAGATAAATTTTTATTAAGAATAAATCGTAAATATAAATTTGCAGAGGTATTTGAAAAAAGAGAAGATGCAGAAAATGAAATGTTAATAATAGCTGATGCTAGAAATAAATTAGAACAAGAGTTACGCGATTATAGTTAATAATATTATTAGAATAATGGAACTATAAATTAAATATTTTTTAAATAGCTAATTTATTATTTGCATTTTAAAAGTTCGCTAAATTTTTAAATGATAAACTTGACCTATTTGCCAATATTATTTATAATCAAGTAAAGTAGATTATAGGAGTGATTCTTTTGAAGTGTCCGTTTTGCAGTGAAGAAAATACTAAAGTAATAGATTCAAGACCTTCCCTTGATAATAGTTCAATAAGGAGAAGAAGACAATGTGAAAAGTGTATGAAGCGTTTTACCACTTATGAGAAGGTAGAAACTATACCCCTTGTAGTAATAAAAAAAGACCAAAACAGGGAGCCTTACGACCGTTCAAAGATTGAAGGAGGAGTTTTTAGAGCATGCCACAAGAGACCAATTTCAACTCAAAAAATTACTGAGTTAATTGATGACATTGAGAATGCAATATTTAATTTGGAGCTTAAAGAAGTTGAAAGTGAAGTAATAGGCGAAATAGTAATGCAAAAGTTAAAAGATTTAGAAGAAGTAGCCTATGTAAGATTTGCCTCTGTATATCGTGAATTTAAAGATGTAAATACTTTTATGGATGAACTAAAAAAATTATTCATCCCACTAGTAAAACAAAAAAATCTATGCTATCATAAAACAGAGCAAAAATTAACTAAACAATAAAAAAATGAAAATATTTGAACACACAGCTTTGCTTAGAAACCTAAATCTCCCTCAGAGGAACTTTATATTCTATGAAAAAAGCATTATAAGCCATGGAAATGAGACTATAAAAATCATGGAACATGATTTTTGTCCATAGGCTCATTGGAATGTTTGGCTTATCTGCTTTTTTCATAGAATATAAAGTTCCTCCGAGGGTGAAGAACTAAAAAGCAAAGCGTCACCATTCACCCCCCCACAGAAAGGAGCACAAATGTTCACAAAAGCCTACAGTTTAGCAATAACCGGCATTGAAGGAGTAATCGTCAATGTAGAAGCCGACGTAAGTGACGGCCTGCCAATGTTTGAAATGGTAGGATACTTATCCTCAGAAGTTAAAGAATCAAAAGAAAGAGTAAAAATCAGCCTAAAAAATTCCGGCTACAAACTCCCCCCAAAAAGAATAACCGTCAATTTATCCCCCGCAGACATCAGAAAAGAAGGAACAGCCTTCGATCTTCCCATTGCAATCGCAATACTCTCATCCCTTGGATACATTTCACAAACCCAACTAGAAAAAACAATAATAATAGGAGAACTAAGCCTAAATGGAGAAATAAACCGTGTAAATGGAGTACTTCCAATAGTCAGTACAGCAAAAAATAAAGGATATAGAAGATGTATAATACCAAAAGAAAACGAAAAAGAAGGAGGAGTAGTATCAGGAATAGAAGTAATTGGTGTAAAGGATCTTAGACAAGTGGTAAAATATTTAAATAATGAAAAATACATAGAACCTGTTTTCGTGGATATAGATCAAATATTAAAGGCAAATGAAAGTAAAAACGACATTGATTTTAGTGATATAACAGGAATGCAATCAGTAAAAAGAGCTATAGAAATAGCAGTTTCCGGTCTTCATAATATACTTATGATAGGTCCACCTGGTTCAGGAAAAACAATGATTGCAAAAAGAGTTCCAACAATAATGCCAAATATAACCTTTGAAGAAAGCATTCAAATTTCAAAAATCTATAGTGTGTCTGGATTACTAAATAATAATGAGGCACTAATCACAAAGAGACCATTTAGGTCACCACATCATACCATTTCAGGAATAGCCTTAGTCGGAGGCGGAAGAATACCAAAACCCGGAGAAATAAGTTTAGCACATTTAGGAGTACTATTTTTAGATGAATTAACAGAGTTTAATAAAAATACATTAGAAATAATGAGACAGCCCATGGAAGACGGTGAGGTAGTAATATCAAGAATAAACTCATCATATAAATATCCAACAGGATTTATGCTGGTAGCGGCAATGAATCCATGCAATTGTGGGTATTATCCAGATATAAACAGATGTAGATGCAATAAAGGATCTATAAATAAATACTTATCGAAGATAAGCCAGCCTCTTCTTGATAGGATTGATATATCAATTGAAACACCAAGAATAGAATATAAGGACTTAAAAGATAAAGGATGTTTAGAAAGCTCAAGTGACATAAAATTAAGGGTAACTAAAGCTCAAATGATACAACAAAAGCGTTATGAAAAGGAAAAAATTATATTTAATTCCCAGCTAACACCAATGATGATAGAAAAGTATTGTTGCCTTGATGATAAAGGACAAAAATTATTAGAGCAGGCATTTACTAATTTAAATTTAACAGCAAGAACATATCATAGAATAATAAAGGTGGCAAGAACTATAGCAGACTTAGATAATTCAGATAATATTAACGACATGCATATAAGTGAAGCTATATATTACAGAAGTGTGGATAAAAAATACTGGGAAATTTAAGTTATAATGACAAAGGAAAAATTACAGAAAGGAACAGGCATAAAAGATGACATTAGATGAATACTGGTTTTGGTTTACTAATATTAATAAAATTGGAATTGTAAAGATGAATGTACTATTAAGATATTTTAATTCTCCAGAAAGAGTATATAAATTAAAAGAAAAGGATTTTGAATGTATAACTTACTTAAATAAAAGTGAAATAGATTCAATAATTAAAAGCAAAAATGAAGATACTATAAAAAGTGAATATGATAAACTTATTAAAACAGGGGCAAGATTTATTCATGTAGAAAATAAGGAATTTCCCAATAAATTAAAACAATTAAGCGATGGTCCAAAGGCAATATATGTAAGAGGAAATTTGCCAAAAGAAGAAACTATATCAATTGCAATAGTGGGAGTTAGAGAATGCAGCCACTACGGAAGAGAACTTTCAAGATACTTTGCAAGAGAACTGGCAAGTAATGGTGTACAGATAATAAGCGGACTTGCAAGAGGAATAGACAGTTATGCCCACTTAGGTGCTTTAGAAACAAAAAGTAAAACTTTTGGTATACTTGGATGTGGCATAAACATATGTTATCCCAAGGAAAATATTAATTTATATATGGAAACAATAAAACATGGAGGAATAATATCCGAGTATGGAATGAACGTACAACCATTAAGTGGAAATTTTCCAATGAGAAATAGAATCATAAGTGGCTTGTCAAATGGTATTTTAGTTATAGAGGCAAAAGAAAAAAGTGGTGCATTGATTACGGTTGACTTTGGCCTAGATCAAGGAAAAGAAATATATGCAATACCAGGAAATATAGATAAAATCACCAGTTTAGGTACAAACAATCTTATAAAGATGGGAGCAAAATTAATCACAAGTCCAATAGAAATATTAGAAGATTTTAATATTAAAAAAAACAAAAAAATAAATATTATAAAAAAAGATGACAAATTACTTGATTATAAAGAAAAAATAGTGTATGCTAATTTAAGTTTGGAACCAAAATCCATAGAAGAATTAATAATAGAGACAAATTTATCATTAAATGAAATTTTGCCTTTATTATTTCAGTTAGAAACTAAAAAATATATAGTTCAAGTTAAAAAAAATTATTATGTAATTACATTTGAGTAAATGAGGAGTGAAGATATGCCAAAGTATTTAGTGATAGTGGAATCACCTGCAAAGGCTAAAACAATTAAAAAATATTTAGGAGCAAATTATGAAGTTTTGGCTTCAAATGGACATGTTAGGGACTTACCAAAGAGTCAGTTAGGGGTAGATGTTGAGAATAATTTTGAGCCCAAATATATAACTATAAGAGGAAAAGGGGATTTACTGGCTAAACTTAGAAAAGAAGTTAAAAAAGCAGAAAAAGTTTTTTTAGCTACTGACCCTGATAGAGAGGGGGAAGCTATTTCATGGCATTTATCTAAATCACTTAAATTAGAAGAAAATCAAGTAAATAGAATAACTTTTAATGAAATTACCAAAAATGCAATAAAAAGTTCTATAAAAAATCCAAGAAGTTTGGATATGGATCTTGTAAATGCACAGCAAGTAAGAAGAATACTTGACAGAATGGTTGGTTATAAGATTAGTCCGCTTCTTTGGGCAAAAGTAAAAAGAGGTTTAAGTGCAGGAAGAGTGCAATCTGTTGCTCTTAGAATTATAGCAGACAGAGAAGAAGAAATTAATGCTTTTGTAGCCGAAGAATATTGGAGTTTAGATGCTCATTTACAAATGACTGGTGAAAAAAAAGAATTAGTTGCAAAATTTTTAGGAGACAAAAAAGGAAAGATTGAAATAAAATCTGAAGAACAAGTAAATAAAATTATTGGTGAGCTTGAAAATGCAAAATATGAAGTAGTTGATATTAAAAAAAGCGAGAGAACTAAAAAGCCACCTGTACCTTTTATTACTAGTACACTTCAACAGGAAGCATCTAAACAACTTAACTTTTCAACACAAAAAACAATGCGAATTGCTCAGCAATTATATGAAGGTGTAGAAGTTATTGGCAAAGGAATGATAGGACTTATTTCCTATTTAAGAACAGATTCAACTAGGATTTCAGATGAAGCAAATGCTCAGGTTAGGCAATTTATTGTGGAAAATTATGGGGAAAAATTTGAACTAACATCAGAAAATACTAAAGTAGCCGAAAAAAAGATACAAGATGCACATGAAGCTATAAGACCGACTGATTCATATTTAACGCCGACTATGTTAAAAGAATCTTTATCACGTGAGCAATTTAGATTATATCAACTTATTTGGAAAAGATTTGTTGCAAGCAGAATGCAATCTGCGAAATACGAGACTATTGGTGTAAAAATAGATGGAAATGGATATAGATTTGGAATTTCCACTTCAAAAATTATATTTGAAGGATTTATGTCAGTTTATAATGATGATGAGAATGATAAAGAGCAAAATGGTTTCATTAAAAATATAGATGAGAATACAGAGTTTACTTTGTTGGAATTAGATAAAAAACAGCATTTTACCCAACCTCCTGCTCACTATACGGAATCTTCTTTGGTTAAAGCAATGGAGGAACTTGGAATAGGAAGACCTAGTACTTACTCACCGACAATAACAACAATAATTCAACGAAGATATATAGCCAAAGAAAATAAAAATTTATATATAACCGAGCTTGGTGAAATTGTTAATTCAATTATGAAAAAGTCATTTACAAGTATAGTAGATGTTAATTTTACAGCAAATCTTGAATCATTACTTGATAAAGTTGGAGAAGGTGTTGTAAATTGGAAAACGGTTGTAGTAAACTTTTATCCAGATTTAGATTTAGCTGTAAAAAATGCGGAAAAAGAATTAGAGCAAATTAAAATTGAAGATGAAGTAACAGAGGAAATCTGTGAAAATTGCGGTAAAAACATGGTTATAAAATATGGACCTCACGGAAGATTTTTAGCATGTCCCGGTTTTCCTGACTGTAGAACCACTAAGCCATACTTTGAAAAAATTGGAGTAAATTGCCCTAAATGCAATAAAGAAATAGTTCTTAAAAAGACTAAAAAAGGAAGAAAATTTTATGGATGTGAAAATAATCCAGAATGTGATTTTATGTCATGGCAAAAGCCAGTAAATAAGCCATGCCCAAAATGTGGTAAGATGATGTTGGAGAAAGGTAATAAAGTGTGTTGTGAAGATGAAAAATGTGGATTTTATGAAACAAAATAAATAATTAAAAAAATTTGTAAAATTATAAATTAAACTATTGTTTTTATTATTAATTTGTGCTAAAATTTACAAAAGTAGTTTCTGATATGTTCTATTTGTGGAGGAGGGCTTCGATGAGTGTACAATTGCTTGATAAGACAAGAAAGATAAATAAACTTTTGCATAATAACAACTCACATAAGGTAGTATTTAATGACATTTGCGAGGTACTAAGTGAAATATTAGAGTCAAACATTCTTGTAATAAGCAAAAAGGGCAAAGTATTAGGAATAAAAAACAGAGTAGATGTTATTGAAATTAAGGAATTGATAAAAGATTCTGTAGGTGGATATATTGATGTTTTATTAAATGAAAGACTTTTAAATATACTATCTACCAAAGAAAATGTTAATCTTATGACACTTGGTTTTGAATTTGATAAAGTTAACAATTATCAGGCGATAATTAATCCTATTGATATTGCAGGAGAAAGATTAGGTACATTATTTATTTATAAAGGTAACATAAGTTATGAAATTGATGATATTATTCTTAGTGAGTACGGTACAACTGTAGTTGGTTTAGAGATGATGAGATCAGTTAATGAGGAAAGTGCTGAAGAAAACAGAAAAGTTCAAATTGTAAAATCAGCTATTGGAACTCTTTCTTTCTCAGAGTTAGAAGCTATCACGCATATTTTTGAGGAATTAGATGGTAATGAAGGGATTTTGGTTGCCAGTAAAATTGCAGATAGAGTTGGAATTACTAGGTCAGTAATTGTAAACGCTCTTAGAAAGTTTGAAAGTGCAGGAGTAATAGAATCAAGATCTTCAGGGATGAAAGGCACTTACATAAGAGTGATTAATGATGTTGTGTTTGAAGAACTTAAGAAAATGAAAAATTAATCAAATCTAACGGAATAATGTTTGAAGCAAATACAAGGAAGGATTTGTGAGAAAAAGTACTCATGAGTCCTTTTTTACGCAATTGCAAATAAATGTATAAAATGTTAATTTTTGAAATTTTAAAAAAATTACTTGTGTTTTTTAGAATTTAATTTATAATAAGTATTAGCAAGTATTCTTTTTTTATACTAACTAATTGAAAAAATATTAAATATTATATACATCCTTATTAATAATACCAATTTTGAGGATTTTTTGTTATGGCAGTAAGCTGTAAATATGTTAAATGATATGACATATCATCTGTGCCATTAAAACAATTATTTGCTTTTATACATGAATAAAAGGAGTGACAATATGATTGGATCCAGTGCATTTAATTATATAAATATATTAGACAAAGCAGCAGATGCAACATGGCAAAGGAATCAGTTAATTTCCAACAATATAGCTAATGTAGATACCCCCAATTATAAAAGGAAAGATATAAGGTTCGAAGAATATTTAATGATGCAGTTATCTGGTGGAGAATCTCTTGACAGTATGGTTAACCAAACTGACTTAAATGCGTTAGAGGGAATGCAGTTTGTTGATGGTGCAACTTTGAATTACAGATTGGATGGTAATAATGTAAGCATTGATACAGAAACGGCATATCTTGCCAAAAATCAATTAAAATATAATGCATTGGTAGACTCAATGATGCAGGAATTTTCAAGAATTAAATCAGTATTGACTTAGATAAAAAATAATTTACATAGTTGATAGGAGGAAAATAAATGTCTTTATTTAATGCGCTTGATATTAGTGCAACAGGTATGACCGCTCAAAGACTTAGGACGGATATAATTTCTCAAAATGTTGCAAACGTTAATACAACTAGAGATTCTAATGGAAATGTTTACAAAAGAAAAACTGTAGTTTTTGAAGAAAAAGACGTAACATCATTTAGCGATGTTTTTCTAATGACAAGAGGCACTGTTGCAAATGGTGTAAAAGCTACAAAAATAGTGGAAGATGATCAAACAGCAATGAGAAAAGTGTATGATCCATCTCATCCAGATGCTGATGAACAGGGGTATGTTACATATCCTAATGTAAATACAGTAACTGAAATGACAAACTTAATTGATGCTACACGTTCGTACGAAGCAAATGTTACAGCATTTAATGCTTCAAAGGCAATGTCTCAAAAAGCACTTGAATTAATGAAATAACATAATGACTATTAGGAGGTAACTGTAATGAATATTACAGGAATTAATGGATTGTCAGGAAGTAGTCTGTTTACCGATTCTTTGACAACTAAAGAAAGTAGAAATAACAATGCTACATTTGAAGATTTGTTTCAATCAGCATTAGGATTAGTAAAGCAAACAAATGATTTAACAAATGCTGCTGAGGAAGCAGAAATTAACTATGCACTTGGTTACCTAGAAAACGAGCATGATCTTGGTGTTGCACAACAAAAGGCTAATTTATCATTGTCATATACTGTTCAGGTGAAGAATAAAATTTTAGAAGCTTATAAGGAAATTATGAATATTCAAATTTGATAAAGGTTAGAGGAGTGAAAGAATGGCTGACAGAATTAAAAATATACCTAACCAGTTATTGGAATTTTGGAATAAATATACAAATAAGCAAAAGGCGATGATTGTCAGCGTAGTAGCAGTAGTGCTTTTGTCACTGGGAATTTTAACCTATGTCGTTTCAAGACCACAATGGGAAGAATTAGGTACCTATAGTTCAACAAAAGAAGCATCAACAGTTAAGACGTTATTAACTGATAATGGTATACCATATAAATTATCTAAAGATGGATTATTAGTTTGGGTTGAATCAAAAAATATATCAGAAGCCTTTTTGCTATTGGGTTCTAATGACCTTCCGTCAACAGGGCTTATGTCAAAAGATGATTTGTTTACAAGTAGTATGTCAACTACTGAAAGCGATAAAAAAACTAAGCTGAGGTTATATCAAGAAGATGTATTAAGAGCAGCACTAATGAAAATTGAGGGTGTTTCAGATGCGGTAGTTCAGTTAACTATGCCAGATCAAGGTTCAACTGTACTTGATGAGGCAAAAGAACCTTATGCAGCTGTTAACATAACTACAAACAGTAGCTTTAAAGAAAGTTCAGTTCTTCCGATGGCTAATTATATAGCAGCATCTATGGGAACAAAATCTCTTGCAAATGTAAGAATTATTGATCAAAGCGGTAAGCTTTTATATAGTGGAGCAGGTGACTTAAGCAGCTCTAACAGCATAGGTTCTAGTTTGGAATTTAAAGAACAAATTAAAAATTCAGTTGCGAATGACGTTATAAATTTATTATTAACTACAAGAATGTGTGATAATGCTTATGTAGTTCCAAACCTTGTGTTTGATATGGATATTACTGAAGAGGTATATAAAGAGTACTCAGCACCAGCCGGAAGAGAAGAAGGTATGAAGGCGAATGAGTATTTATATAATAATTCAAACTCGTCAGGTACGGGAGGTATTCCGGGTACAGATTCAAATGGTGAAACTACAGATTACATGACTGCTGAATCATCAGGAGCAAGCGGAGAAACAAGCATTTCAAAAACAGTATATACACCTAATGAGAAAATAACTAATAAAATTAAAGATAGAGGAGCAATTATTTTTGATGACTCAAAAATAGCAGTTACATTACAAAAATATAATATTGTAACTGAGGAAAGTTTAGAAAAAAGTGGTGCTCTTAATGATATTTCCTATGAAGAATACAAATTAGCAAATAGTAGTTCGGTTGCTTCAGAAGTAGATGCACAAACAATAAATTTGATTGCAAGTGCTACAAACCTTAAAGCTGAAAACATAACTGCAACTTTGTACACAATAACTGTTTTCCAGGATAAAGAGGTTACACCAATAGCATGGTCAAGCTATTTGAATATAGCTATAGCGGTAATAATTCTTGGATTGTTATTATTTGTTGTATTAAGAGGAACTGCTCCGGTTGAAGTTACAGAGCTTGAACCAGAATTATCAGTAGAACAATTACTTGCAACAACTAAGGAAAATCAATCATTGGATGATATTGAATTTAGTGAAAAATCAGAAACTCGTAAACTTATTGAAAAATTTGTTGATGAAAACCCAGAAGCGGTTGCACACTTACTTCGTAACTGGTTAAATGAAGAATGGGAGGGGTAAAGAATGGCTAAAAATAGTGATATGAATGGCGTACAAAAAGCAGCCATTCTTTTGATCGCACTTGGACCCGAAAAATCAGCATCAGTATTTAAACATTTAAAAGAAGATGAGATTGAACAGTTGACTCTTGAAATTGCTAATACAAGAAGCATATCTCCAAAGGCTAAGGATGAAGTTATGGATGAATTCTATGAAGTTTGTCTTGCACAACAATATATTGCAGAAGGTGGTATTACATATGCAAAAGAACTTCTTGAGAAAGCCCTTGGTGCTGATAAAGCAAGAGACGTTATTGGTAGACTTACAGCTTCACTTCAGGTTAGACCATTTGAATTTGTCAGAAAAACAGATGCTACTCAATTACTAAACTTTATTCAGGATGAGCATCCTCAGACAATTGCACTTATTTTATCATATTTATCATCTGCTCAGGCATCAATTATGATTGCTGCATTACCTCCGGATAAACAGGCAGATGTAGCAAAACGTATTGCTCAAATGGATAGAACATCTCCGGATGTAATTAAAGAAGTAGAAAGAGTATTGGAAAGAAAGTTATCATCATTAGTAAATCAGGATTATACAATTGTCGGTGGTGTAGATTCAATTGTTGCAATTTTAAATACAGTTGACAGAGGAACTGAAAAACACATAATGGAAACTCTTGAAATTGAAGAGCCAGAATTGGCAGATGAAATTAGAAGAAAGATGTTCGTATTTGAAGATATTCTTTCACTGGATGACAGATCTATCCAAAGAGTTCTTAGAGAGGTTGACAATAACGAGCTTGCAGTTGCACTTAAAGGTTCAGGTGAAGATGTACAAAATGTTATCTTTAATAACCTTTCAAAACGTTTGGCAACAATGATTAGGGAAGACATGGAATTTATGGGGCCAATTCGTATGAAAGACGTTGAAGAAGCACAGCAAAAGATCGTTAATGTTATTAGAAAACTTGAAGACTCAGCAGAAATTGTTATTTCTCGTGGTGGAGGTGATGAGATAATTGTCTAATCTAATCAAATATAACTATATATATTTTGACGGTAATGATAAGAAGATTATTGATTCAAATTCTAAAAAAATAGAGCAATTTACCATGCCAAGTTTTGATACAGGAAGAATCATTCCTGAAAATGAATCCTCTGGTTTTGTTCAAGGATTGAATGCTATTCAAATAGAAAAACTTGTAGAAGACCAAAATGTTCAAATAGAAGTAAACCCTGAACAAATACTTGAAGAAGCTAATGAAGAGGCTAATCAAATTATTGAAAGGGCAAAAGAAGAGGCTTCACAGCTTTATGATAATACATATAAAGAAGCCAGTCAAAAAGGATATGAAGTTGGCTACAACAATGCAATGAGAGAAGTAGAAAAATTAAAATCAGATTTACAAAGACAGATGCAAAGAAATCAAGAAGAGTACGAAAAACAGATAATGGAGATTGAACCGCAGGTGGTAGATTTGATGTCTGGGCTAATTGAAAGTATTACAGGTATTTTGGTAGAAGAAAAAAAAGAAGTAATACTTCATTTGGTTAATAAGGCTATTTCAAATGCTGAAAGTAAGAAATTCTTAATCAGAGTTTCAAGATATGACTATGAATTTTTAAATGAAAATAAAGATAAGATTTATGGTGCATTAAGATCAGGAATACAAATGGAAATTATGGAAGATCATAAATTGGATGCAAATCAATGTTTGATAGAAACTGATTCAGGGGTAATTAACTCAAGTCTTGATTTGCAACTTAAGAATCTTATTACTGATTTGAAAATTATGTCCCATACTGGATATTAAAAGAAAGCAGGGTTTTAAGTGGCGACAATTAACTTTGGAAAGTATAATCTGCTAAAAGAAAAAACTTATGAGAATAGACTTGGTAAAGTTGTTAAGGTAGTTGGTCTGACAGTTGAATCCATTGGGCCTAATGCTAATCTTAGAGATTTATGTAAAATAGTTTCACAAGATGGAAGTCAGACTATTATGGCTGAAGTTGTAGGCTTTAGAGATGACAGATTATTGTTAATGCCTTTAGGAGAAGTTGAAGGAATTGGGCTTGGCTCCACAGTTGAGACTACTAAAGAATCTTTAAAAGTTCCTGTTGGTAACGAGCTTCTAGGAAAGGTACTAGATGGTTTAGGTAATCCTATAGATAACTCAGAACTTTATTGTAATGAGGCATATCCGGTTGAAGCACCGCCTCCAGATCCTTTAACAAGAAAAATAATTAATGAGGTTTTGCCTCTTGGAGTAAAAGCTGTAGATGGTCTTATTACAGTGGGGAAAGGTCAAAGAATAGGGATATTTGCAGGTAGTGGAGTTGGAAAAAGCACTTTGCTTGGTATGTTTGCAAGAAATACAAAGGCAGATATTAATGTAATTGCATTAATTGGAGAGCGTGGCAGGGAAGTTAGAGAATTTATTGAAAAGGATTTAGGAGAAGAAGGAATGAGACGCTCTGTTCTTGTAATTGCTACTTCAGATAAACCTGCCTTAATACGTAATAAAGCGGCAAAGACAGCTACAGCAATTGCAGAATATTTTAGAAATCAGGGTAAAGATGTACTTCTTATGATGGACTCACTAACACGTTTTTCAATGGCTCAAAGAGAGATAGGGCTTGCATCAGGAGAACCTCCTGTAACACGTGGATACCCTCCAAGTGTATATTCTGAAATGCCAAAACTTTTAGAGCGAGCTGGTAATTCAGAGAAAGGCTCCATAACAGGACTATACACAGTACTAGTAGATGGTGATGACTTTAATGAGCCAATAACAGATACTGCAAGAAGTATACTTGACGGTCATATAATGTTATCAAGAAAGCAGGCACATAAGAATCATTATCCAGCAATAGATGTACTACAAAGTATTTCCCGTGTTATGAGTCAGATTGCAACTAAAGAGCATAAAGAAATGGCAAGCAGGCTTGCAACAGTTCTTGCCACTTACCATGAGGCAGAAGACTTAATAAACATTGGTGCATATAAAAGTGGTTCTAACAAAAATATTGATTATGCTATAAGGAAAATTGAGGAAATAAATGTATTTTTAAAACAAAGCGTAGATGATAGATTTGATTTTAAAGATGAATTAGCTTTACTGTTTGAAATATTTAAGGACTAGGTGAAGATGGCAAAGTTTATTTATAAAATGCAAGGCATATTACAAATTAAATATAAATTAGAAGAACAGGCTAAAGCTGATTATATGTTAGCATTAAATATATTAAGGCAAGAAGAAGAAAAGCTTGATATATTAGAACAAAAAAAAGAAAAATACGAGCAAGAGTTAAGAGAATTAATGTTTTCTAGTTTAAACATTTTAGAGATCAAAGGTTTGGAAAATGGCATTGAGAATGCTAAATATGCCATTCAAATGCAAAAGATGGCAACAAAAGATGCTGAAAAAGTAGTTGAAGTAAAAAGAAAAAAATTGGAAGATGAAATGAAAGAAAGAAAGACTCATGAAAAGTTAAGGGAAAAGGCGTTTGAAGATTTTATCATAGAACTTAACGCTCAAGAAAAGAAAGAAATTGACGAATTAGTCAGTTATAGATATAATAATGTTGAGGACATTGAGGAGGCTTAGAAGTGGCTAAAAAAGACAAGGCACCAAAAGGTGACAAGAAAAAGGGAGATAGTGCAGGTAGCAAGTTAATCGCATTTATAATAGCTTTAGTAATTGTAATAATATGGTTGGCAATATTTGCAATTTGCATTAAATTGGATGTCGGTGGTTTTGGAAGTAATGTATTAAGGCCTATTCTTAAAGATGTTCCGGTTGTAAACAAAATTTTACCTTCTGCCTCTATTGAAGAAATGGAAGACGAAAATACTATTTCTTATGCAGAAGCTTTAAAACTGCTTAAGGAATTAGAAAAGGAAAATGATGAACTAAAGGCTTCTAATAAAGAAATAAATGAGAAGCTTGGTGATAAATCAAAAGAAGTCGATAGACTTAAAGTTTTTGAAGAAAACCAGAATGCTTTCAAACAGGAACAAAAGCAATTCTATGATGATATAGTATATACTAAGAATGCACCTGATATATCAGAATATGCAAAATATTATGAAAGTATAGATCCAACAACAGCAGCAGAAATATACAGACAGGTTACTGAAAAATTAGTAGCATCAGATGAAGTAAAACAACTGGCAAAAATGTATAGTACAATGAAACCAACTGTTGCGGCCGGAATATTTAATATTATGACAGGAGATTTAGACTTATTGGCAGATATATTAAAAAATATGACTGAAGCTAAAAGTTCAGCGATACTTGGTGCCATGGATAGCTCAATGGCAGCAAAACTTACTAAAAAGTTATATCCTGAAGAATAATAATGTTATTAAATTGTTTTCAATTTAATATATATAAATTTTAATGAAAGGAGGAATGGATATGGCAGGACAAAACATTACTAAGGCTATGGGATTACTTCAAACAGGAAATTCAATAAGGACTAATTTTGCGAAAAATTCTTCTGTTGACAAAGGATTTAAGAATATTTTGGATAGTAATTCAAATTTACCTGATAAAAAGAATAGTGGTGTTGAAAATGAGAAATTAAACTCTCAAAACTCAAAAGATAAGACTATTTTGACAGAACCAAAATCAAAAGAACAGATTAAAAATGTTAATGTAAATCAAACGCAAAATGAACCGCTAAATTCTAAGAAAGTAGAAGAAACAGAGGAATCATCACCTAATGTTAATCTTAACATTCAGGATTTAGAAAATGCTGTTAAAGCATCAGTATTAGAAGTTTTGAACCTTTCGGAGGAAGAATTAGAAATTGTTATGTCTGAACTGGGAATTGGTCTACTTGATTTATTAAAGCCGAACAATCTAAAAGACTTAATTTTAAAAGTTAATGAAACTGATGATATGCTACAGCTTGTAACAAATTCTGATATGACAAACCAATTAAAAGACTTGTTTAGTGATGTTCAAAATATTAAGGAAGATTTTAAAATTGGCAATAAGGATATTACTGATTTAATTAAAAATCAAACTAACTTAAAACAAGAATATGTACCTCCAAGCGAATTGGAAATTATTTCAGATGACATACCTAAAGAATCACAAAATGCTATTGTTAACAATGATAATGTTGAAACTTTAGAAAAAGAACAGCCTAAGCCTGTAATTATAAATGAAATGAAGCAAAATAATACAGATGGAATAAAGGGTGTTGACAAAGAACTTTCAGAAGAGAATAAGGATATTCCGAAACTTAATAATTTGGATGAAGATAATAATACTATTAATTATCCAGAAGAAACTTTAACTGAAGAAAAAATAATTGATGTAAAGCAACAACATATACTTCCAAAAGAAGTGAATAAATCTAATGAGACAATAAAAGAAATACATAGTGAAGTTGAAATAATTGATGATGATTTTTCAAAAACCTCTGAGTTAAAACCAAAGGAAATCAAAATTGAAGTATCTACTGGTGGATTAAAAGAATCAGGACAAAACAATAGTAGTAATTTTAATGAAAGTAATCAAGAAAGCCATGACAACAAATTGAATACTTTTATTAATAACTTAGTTCAAAATATTTCTAATGATCAAGAAAATATTAATTTGAATCAAGTAAAACAATTTAGAGAGATAATTAATCAAATTGTTGAGCAAATCAAAGTATCTGTAAAACCAGACACTTCTAGTATGGAGATTCAACTTAATCCCGAGCATCTTGGAAAAATCAACTTACAAGTAGTTGCTAAAGATGGTGTATTATCAGCACAATTTACTGCTCAAACTCAAATTGCAAAGGAAGCTATTGAAAGCCAGATAGTGACTTTGAAAGAGAATCTTAATAATCAGGGTCTAAAGGTTGAAGCAATTGAAGTAACTATAGGAACCTCAGGATTTGATCAAAGTAATCAAGCTAATTCAAGTAATCAGGGAGAATCAAAGCAGTCTAAAAGAAAACTGTCCATGGAGCAAATTAATGCTTTAATTGGGGATGATGATTTAACTGAGGAAGAAAAAATTGCAGTTGATATTATGAGGCAAAATGGAAGCAGTATAGATTATACAGCATAAAGGAGGTATATTATGTCATTAGTTCAAAATGTTGTGGATGGAGTAGTTCAGCAGAATAAAACCATTCAAAGTTCAACAACTAATAAAAACGATTTAGGTAAAGACGCTTTTCTACAGTTATTGGTGTGTCAAATGAAAAATCAGGATCCATTAAATCCTCAAGCTGATACAGCTTTTGTTGCACAACTTGCACAATTTACATCACTAGAGCAGTTGCAAAACTTAAATACAAGCTATAGTAAAACTCAATCTCTTAATTTAGTTGGTTCTAATGTAATTGTAAAAGCCACTAATGAACAGGGAGAAGAAAGCTTTGTTACTGGTACAGTACAGTATGTAACAATGATATCAGGAAAATCATATTTGGCTATCAATGATTCAATGTATTCTGTGGATGATTTGGATACAGTGCTTAGTGATAATTACTTATTAAATAAATATCAAAAAGAAAAAGATGCTACAAGTCTTTTAGATGCTCAAAAGCAGATTGGAACGAGTATTAGTAT
Organism: Mobilisporobacter sp.; assembly: GCA_031549965.1. Classification (GTDB taxonomy): domain Bacteria; phylum Bacillota; class Clostridia; order Lachnospirales; family Lachnospiraceae; genus JAVBPB01. The sequence continues at coordinate 37,100 of JAVBPB010000140.1, forward strand.
ACCTGATATTGATGGGGGATATCCTTCTGGTAGTGAGACAAAAAAGGCTAAAAACGCAATAGAAGTAGTTCAGGAAAAGCTTACTCAAATGGCAGAAGCTAATAATGATTTGGCTGATATTAAGGCAGAAGTAACTTGGGACTCTAAGAATTCAAAATATACTTTAAAATTGACAAAAGGTGAATCAAGTACATCTTCAGTAGTGGAAATAATGGTAGTATAATAACAAAAAGGAGAGATATTTATGAATATTTCAAATAAAAATTTCTCTTCAATTGAACAGATAACAGGACAATATTTAAATAAGACCATTGCACCTAATAATTTGTCAAAAGAATCAGTTAAGTCATTTAATGATATTTTAAAGCAAAGGTCTATTGAAGATAGCTCCACAGAATTAAAATTTTCAAAACATGCTAACGAACGACTTGCCAGTAGAAACATTAACTTGTCTACAGAGCAGATAGAAAGGTTAGAATGTGGAGTTTTTAAGGCTCAAGAGAAGGGGATAAAAGAATCACTTGTAATGCTTGATAATCTTGCATTTATAGTAAATGTAAAAAATAACACAGTAATCACGGCTGTTAATCCTGAAGAAGGAGTACAGAGTATATTCACAAACATAGACGGTGCCATAATAATTTAGCTGGACCTTTTTAGGAAGCTACAGCCTTTGAATGACAGAAAAGGCAGGCACCAAATAATTTTAGGAGGTCATAATTATGATGAGATCATTATATTCTGGAGTATCTGGTTTAAAGGTACATCAGACAAAGATGGACGTATTAGGTAATAACATTGCAAACGTAAATACAATAGGTTTTAAATCAAGTTCGGTAAGATTTTCAGACGTATTTTATCAAACAACACAAAGTGCGACAGGTCCAAATGCTAATACAGGAGCAGGTGGTCAAAATGCTAAGCAAATAGGTCTTGGTTCAGCAGTTGCATCAATAACAACTAACATTACTGCTGAAGGTGCTTCACAACGTACAGATCAGGCTTTGGATATGAAAATAAGCGGAGATGCCTTTTTTATAGTTAATAGTGGTGGAACAAACTACTTTACTAAAGCAGGTGCTTTCCAAATTGACGCCGCTGGTAATCTTGTAACAGCAACAGGTGCAAGCGTAATGGGATGGCAGGTAAATCCAGATGATCCAACTAACATTGCAACTAGCACAGTATCACCTCTAAAAATCATGTCACAAGAAAATTTATATGCTTCACCAGAACTTACAACAGCAGCATATGTTACTGGCAACATAGATAAATTGGATACGGATTTAACAGGAAAGGGAGAATATTTCCAATTACAATTCTATGATAATATGGGTGCAAGTTATATAGCTAAATATAATATAGTTCAAGATTCCAATGATACAAGTGGTTATTATGTACAATTAAAGGATATAACTGATTCAAACAATAAATCAATTTTTCTTGATTATACTGCCTCACCTCTACAAGTAAAAGGAGGTAATTCACCTAACACTACAGTTGATTTTGCAGGAGTGAAATATAAACCAACAGTTAATGCTACAGGAGATTTAGAGCTTGTAGCTGATCCGGCAGGTGATAATGTAGCTTTGAAATTTGATTCAGGAACGGGTGCATTTGCGGGTATATTAAAGAACGGTATAGCGGGTAATCCAATTACAGTGGTACCTAGCGATGTTGCTGCTACATTAGTAATTACTGACCCAACAGGTAGATTTGTTCCACCTGGAAAAACATCAGGAACAAACCCTGGAATCAGCGTTGACTTTAGTTCATTAACAATGTTTGAAGCAAGCGGAAGTTCAAATCTTTCAGCGTTTAAAGGTGATTTAGATGGTAAAAACGCAGGTAGAATGGTTGGTGACATGACAGGATTTACAGTTGGTTCTGACGGTAAAATATATGGTAAATACGATAACGGTGTTGAAAGACTCCTTGGACAAATAGCAGTTGCTAAATTTTCCAATCCAGCAGGTCTTGAATCCGTTGGTAATAGTATGTTTGCAACAACACAAAACTCTGGTGAGTTTGATGGTATTGGTCAGGATCCTACTTTAGGAGGAGGAAAAGTATCAACTGGTATTCTTGAAATGTCAAATGTTGACTTATCAACTGAATTTACTGAAATGATTACAACTCAAAGAGGTTTTCAGGCAAATTCAAAGATTATAACAACATCAGATACATTATTAGATGAACTTATTAACTTAAAGAGATAATAATAATTAAATTGATAT
>JAVBPB010000009.1:0-45022 GCA_031549965.1 Mobilisporobacter sp.
ATATTTACAATTTAGTAATAATATTATGAATTAAAATTAGTAATAATAAATAAATTTACAATTTTAGATTATAATATTACATAAAAAATAAGATTTTTGAAATTATAATTAATTATAACAATTTAAAAATGATTGGTCAATATTAACTTTAAATTAATAATTCCTAAATAAAATATATGTTAAATTAAACCTTAAATACTATTGAAAAGAAAAAATTCATATGATATAATGTTATAATTAATAAAAATAGGAGGTCATAAATAATGAAGAAAAAAAGAGGAAAATTGCAATCGAAAATTATGACAACGATGAATTTTTCATTTTATATAATGATTGCAGTAGTTTTCATTGTATTTTTTGGCGTACTAAATAGCTTATTACATAATAATTTAGAAACAGAGTTATTACTAAAAGCTCAGGCAAATGCAGATCACATAAATCAGACAATAACAAAGTATATGACAGATATAGAGGGATTTATATTTGATATTGAGAATAATACAGATATGTCAATAGAGACTGTTAACAAGGCTATTGATACAAAACTTTCAACTTTTCCAATAAATGACGTATCAGCATTTTATGTAGGATATGGTGAAAGCAATTATTTATATGATGCACTTGGGTGGACACCTAATGCGGAATATATCGTTAAAGATAGACCATGGTATTCAAATGCACTAAATTCTACAGGACTTAATATTATTACATATGCTGACGCAGCAACAGGTATTTATGCAGTTTGTTTATCCTCAAAGATAAATTCAAGCACAGGTGAAAATGCAGTTCTTGCAATTGATTTAATTATATCTACAGCATTTGAATCTAACAAAATGACGGGAGATTTTGAGTATTTCTTTGTAGAAGATTCTGAAGGAAAGATAATTTATCACCCTAATAAGGAATTTATGCCTCATGATGGTAAAACCACCCTACTTCCTGATGCACTTAAGAGCTATAAAAGCCTCGATACATTATCAGAAAAATCAATTACTAATATAAAAGATTATGATGGAAAAGAATATTCGTTTACAGTAAATGAAGTTAAAAACGGTGGATTTAGAATATATACAGGCATTCAGACTCAGGTGGTTAATAAAAGCATAGCACAGATATTTATAATTGGAATTGTATTAGTTATGATATTGGTTACTGTGTTTTCAGTATTTTCATATACATACTTAAATATTACTATAGCTAAGCCTATTAATTTTATAACAAGATATTTATCAGACACTGCAAATACTGGTAATCTTGGAATTGTAGAAGAACGTAATGATGAATGTGAAGTATTTGCAAAAAGAAATGATGAAATAGGTGAGATGGTTAAAGCATCTAATAGCTTATTTGAATTAATGAAGAGTCAGGCACAAACACTAAAAACAATAGCTGAGAAAGATCTTGACCAGTACATAACATTGCGTTCGAATAAATCAACAGTTGATTTGGTTGCTGCTGACTTACTGGATAAATTAAATGAAGTAATGTCAGAAATTCAAAATTCTTCAACACAGGTTTCATCTGGGTCAAGACAAATTGCAGATGGAGCACAGGCATTGGCAAGAGGTTCATCAGAGCAAACTGTTGCAGTAGAAGAACTTTCAAACACTATTTCAAATGTTGCGGGTCAAACAAAACATAATGCAATGATGGCTAATAAAGCAGCAGATCTTGCAACTACAATAAAGATTAATGCAGAAAAAGGTTCTGTTCAGATGGAACAAATGATGCAAGCGGTTAGCGAGATAAGTGAGGCAAGTAAAAACATCAGCAATGTCATAAAGGTAATTGATGATATTGCATTCCAAACTAATATTTTAGCTCTTAATGCAGCAGTAGAGGCAGCTCGTGCAGGAGCTCATGGTAAAGGTTTTGCTGTAGTTGCAGAAGAAGTTAGAAATCTTGCAGCAAAAAGTGCGGAGGCGGCTAAAGATACAGGAAGCATGATTGCAAATTCAATAGAAAAATCATCTCTTGGAGCTATGATTGCACAAGAAACTTCTGGATCATTATCAGACATTGTAAGCGGTATTAATGAAAGTGCAGCAATTGTAGGCGATATTGCCAAATACTCTGATGAACAGGCGGATGCGATTAACAGAATTAATGATGGTATTAGTCAAGTAGCAAATATAATTCAGCAAAACAGTGCAATGAGTCAGGAGAGTGCAGCAGCAGCACAAGAAATGTCTACCCAAGCGTTAGTACTTCAAGAAGTTACAGCTCAATTCAAGATACGTGGGGAACAACAAAACCCAATAAGCTATATAAATAAAAGAGAGACTTCTGTGAAGAGAAAAAACATAGAAATAGATATGAAAGATAAGTATTAAAATTTATAAATCAAGATGAGTTTTATATAGTCTTAAATAGACTTTGTAAGACTCATTTTGTATTTTACATGAAAGGAAATATCATATGTCTGTAAGAAAAAAATTATCTTAATCAGCTTCAGCATTCAGTGAGATTGTTACAATGAATAAAAATGAACTGACAATAACATATGAAAGTTCAGTAGTGGATAATTTTATTGAATTAAGCAATAATCCGTCAGTAGAATCTGATTTGCCTAAGCCATTACCACCAGATTTATTATTAGAAAAACTAAATCAGTTTTTGTATTAAACTTTATTAATCAAAGAAATTTGTTAAATTTGACTATATCATTTTGTTATGATATAATACTACTTACACACAAAAAACCAGTAAAATATTCATATTACTAAGGAGTAATAGAAGATGAATAAATTATATAAACAAAAAGGAAAGTTAAATTCATACATAAAACTGCCGGTATGGTTTAGCATACTGCTTATTATCATGGATATTAATATTTATTTTGTCAATATAAAAGCAGGAATTATTGGCTCAGCATATATATCAATATATATTATCAGTTCAGTAATAGGATATTACATTAAAAGGCAGAATATATTGAAAGAAATGATTTCATTTGCGGCAAGCTATAGTCAGGTTCAAAAGGCACTTATGAAAGAATTGGCTATTCCGTTTGCTATAATTGATGTAGAAGGACGCTTACTGTGGGGCAATGAAGAATTTATGAATCTTTTAGAAAAAGAAAAACCAGCAAAAAAATCAATAACAAATATTTTTCCGGAAGTAACAAAAGAAGCATTACCTAAAACAGATAACAAAGAAAGCTTACATGTTATATACGATGACAAAAACTTCAAAATAGATATGAAGAGAATTAGTATTGAAGACTTTGATATCGTAAATGATAATGATGATTTTGGCTTAGATACAAATGCATTAATAGCTTTTAGCCTATTTGATGAGACAGAGATAAACAGATATATAAAAGAGAATAAAGAACAACGACTAATAGTAGGGCTTATTTATATTGATAATTATGAAGAAGCACTTGATAGTATTGATGAAGTAAAACGTTCATTGTTACTTGCACTAGTAGATAGAAAAATTAATAAATATGGCTCAAGTATTGATGGAATTATTAAAAAAGTAGAAAAAGATAAATTTTTATTAGTGTTTAAGAATAAATACTTGGCACAGATGCAGGCAGATAAATTTTCATTATTATCAGAAGTACGGACTATTAACATAGGCAATGAAATATCTGTTACATTAAGTATCGGACTAGGGGTTAATGCAGAAACCTATATCCAAAGCTATGACTATGCAAGAGCTGCTATTGATCTGGCATTAGGAAGAGGAGGAGATCAGGCAGTAGTTAAAGATGGTGAGAGAATATCTTACTATGGAGGAAAGCACACTCAGATTGAAAAGAGTACCAGAGTAAAAGCAAGGGTAAAAGCACATGCGTTAAAAGAATTAATTGAAGCTAAAGATAAGGTAGTAATTATGGGACATTCAATTGGAGATGTGGACTCTTTAGGTTCTGCAATAGGTATATATAGAATAGCTAAAACTCTTAATAAAAAAGCACATATTGTTGTTAATGAAGTAACAACTACCGTGCGGCCACTTATGGACAGATTTATAAATAATCCTGATTATGAAGCGAATATGTTTGTTAAAAATGAAGAAGCTAAAGAGATTGTTGATTATAATACCCTGCTTGTTATTGTAGATGTAAACAGACCTACTTATACAGAATGTAAGGAATTACTAGATCTTACCAAAACTATAGTAGTGTTAGATCATCACAGGCAAGGGGGAGAATCAGTCGAACATGCAGTATTATCATATATTGAAACTTATGCTTCATCTACATGTGAAATGGTAGCAGAAATCCTTCAATATATTGGTGGCGGACTAAAGATAAAACAGGTGGAGGCAGATGCTATGTATGCAGGTATTATGCTTGACACTAATAACTTTTTAACAAAAACAGGGGTTAGAACATTTGAAGCGGCAGCTTTTTTAAGAAGAAATGGTGCAGATGTTACAAGAATTAGAAAGATATTTAGAAATGATGAAGTATCATATAAAGCAAGGGCCGAAGCTGTAAGAAATTCAGAAATATATGAAAAATACTATGCAATTGCCGTAAGCCCAACAGATGGAATTGCAAGTCCAACTGTAGTTGGAGCACAGGTCGCTAATGAACTTCTTAATATTGTAGGAATAAAGGCTTCTTTTGTATTTACAGAATTTAATGATAAGATTTATATAAGTGCCAGATCAATTGATGAGGCTAATGTTCAGATAATTATGGAAAGACTTGGCGGAGGTGGCCACTTAAGTGTGGCAGGAGCACAATTATCAAACTGCACAATGAAAGAAGCAATTAATATTTTAAAAATAACATTAGACAAGATGATAGCGGAAGGAGATCTATAAATGGAAATTATATTATTACAAGATGTAAAAGCACTAGGAAAAAAAGGTGAAGTTGTAAATGTTAATGATGGGTATGCAAGAAACTTTATATTACCAAAAAAATTAGGAATTGAAGCAACAAACAAAAATATTAACGACCTAAAATTAAAAAAAGCAAATGAAGAAAAGAAACAAAAAGAAATATTCGAAGAAGCAAAAGCACTCGGTGAAAAAATACAAAAATCTGGAGTAGAAGTTAAAATAAAAGCAGGTGAAGGTGGAAGAACTTTCGGTGCTATTTCAAGTAAGGAAATAGCAAAAGCTATACAAGAACAGCTTTCCCTTGAATTAGATAAGAAAAAAATACAACTATCAGAACCTATAAAAACAATTGGAACTCACACAGTACAAATAAAACTGCATAAAGATGTTACAGCAGAATTAAAAGTTAAAGTTATAGAACTTTAAGGAGGGAATACCAATGGATGAGGCACTGATTAGAAGAGTGCTTCCGCATAGTATTGAGGCAGAGCAGTCTGTAATAGGTTCTATGATTATGGATAAGGATGCTATTATTACAGCTTCAGAAATACTTACAAACGAAGATTTTTACCATAATCAATATGGAATTTTATTTCTTACAATGATAGAATTGAATAACGAAGGAAAGCCTGTAGATCTAGTTACCTTACAAGTAAGACTAAAGGAAAAATTAGTTCCGGAAGAAATTTCTGGATTAACATTTATAGGGGATTTATTAGCGGCAGTTCCTACATCAGCTAATATAAAGCACTATGCAAACATAGTTAAAGAAAAATCTGTACTTAGAAGACTGATTAAAGTTACACAAGAAATTACTGATGAATGTTACTTAAATAAAGACAGACTAGAAGTAATTCTTGAGCAGACAGAAAAGAAGATATTTGATGTAGTTCAAAATAAGAGTTCGGGAGATTATGTTCCTATAAAAGAAGTTGTATTAAATGTACTTGAAAGCATTGAAAGAGCTTCAAAGAACAAAGGAAATGTAACAGGAATAGCCACAGGATTTTATGATCTGGATTACAAAACCTCAGGATTACAGCCATCAGACCTTATTTTAATTGCAGCAAGGCCATCTATGGGTAAAACTGCATTTGTGCTGAATTTAGCTCAAAATATAGCAGTAAAATCACATGTAACCACAGCAATCTTTAGTTTGGAAATGTCAAAAGATCAGCTGGTGAAACGTTTGTTATCAGTTGAATCTCAAGTAGACTCCCAAAACATCAGAAACGGCTCATTAGCCGATAGCGATTGGATAAGACTGGTTGAAAGTGCCAGAACAATAGGAACATCAGGACTGATTATAGATGATACGCCGGGAATATCAATAGCAGAGCTTCGTTCAAAATGCAGAAAATATAAACTGGAAATGAACTTAGGATTGGTTATTATTGATTATCTGCAATTAATGTCAGGAAGCAAAAAAGGCGGGGATAACAGACAACAGGAAATATCAGAGATTTCAAGGTCATTAAAAGCCCTGGCAAGAGAGATTAATGCACCTGTAATTGCCCTTTCTCAGCTTAGCCGTGCCTGTGAAACAAGACCAGATCACAGACCTATGCTTTCTGATTTGAGAGAATCAGGAGCTATAGAACAAGATGCAGACGTTGTAATGTTTATATACAGGGATGATTATTATAATAAGGACACAGAAAAAAAAGGAATTTCAGAGATAATAATAGCTAAACAAAGAAATGGCCCAATAGGTACAGTAGAACTTGCATGGCTTGCAAATCTGACAAAGTTTGCCAATCTTCAAAAATAAATGCCAAAAGCACAGAAAAGTTAATAAGAATTCTGTGCTTTTTTGTTGTTTTTACAAGATGAAAAGATGGTAAAATCTGTAAAAAATAATTGCAAAAGCTCTTGCATATGTTATAATATGTATGAGGTTATTGAAATATGCCTATTTAATTTCAATATGATAAAAGAATTAATATACAAAAAGCAGGAGGACGTAAAATGAGCGAAGTTAGATTTATAATATCAGATGCAGCAAAAAAAGTAGATGTTGAACCACATGTTTTAAGATATTGGGAAGAAGAACTTAATCTTGAAATTGGAAGAAATGAAATGGGGCATAGATATTATACAGAGGTTGACTTAAGAGTTTTTAAGACAGTTAAAGAACTAAAGGAACAAGGATTTCAACTAAAAGCGATAAAAATATTGCTTCCTGAGATAAAAAAAGGTGAAGGTTTAGACATAGACAGTATTTTACATATGAGGGAAGAATTAAATGAAAGAGTAGTTCTTTTGTCTGGTAATGAAGATTTAGGAGACAAAGAAAAAAATAAAGAAAATACCTTAGTTGAATTAAACAGAACAAATCTTTCAAACAGACAAACAAACCTTACTCCCCCTTTAGAGCAGGGTGATAAAATGCAACAGTTTAAAAACATTATTAATAATATTGTAGTTAATGCATTAATAGAAAATAATGCATTAATGAGTGAAAACTTAAGTTCTAACGTAACCAATAATGTTATAAAGGAAATGGATTACTTGCTTAGATTAAAGGAAGAGAAGGAAGAGGAACGTTTTAAAAGATTTGATGAAGTTATGAGAGAATTTCAGAAAAGTAGGTTAGAGATTGCGGCAACTTCTTCCAAGGAAAGGAAAGAAATTCGTAAAAGAGAAAAAATGGAAAAGAAGAAAAAAATATTCTCAAAAAAGGAAAAAGAAAAGGAAGTTCTAGAGGAAATATAAAAGAAAGGCTGTTGTATTAACAACAGCCTTTCTATGTATTACTTATTCTAAAAATTAAGCTTCGATTGCACCGGTTGGACATGTAGACGCACAAGCACCACAGTCTAAACAAGCATCTGCATCAATTTCATACTTGCTATCGCCTTCTGAAATTGCATTTACTGGACATTCACTTGTACAGGCACCACAGCTGATGCATTCATCTGTTATTGTATAAGCCATTGTAAATACCTCCTTATTGTTGATATTATCATTCTCTGATAAATATATTGTAATACATAGAGAGATATAATACAAGTACTAATTTTAGAAACTTTTTATTAATACCAGCATATTAATATATTAACAAAAAAAAATAAAGGAGTAGGCTATGCCCTGGCAAAAACAAATAGATAGTATGATTGGAGAACCTGTTGGCATTTCACTTAAAAGCGGTGAAGGAGTTTCTGGAGTTCTTTGTGCTGCTTTAGAGAATACTCTATATGTATTAGAATATCTTTATCAGGCACAATTTGCAATGAAACATTACCCCTTTGATATGGTAGAGGATGTAAATTTGTTTCCGACCTGCCCTCCTTCACAGTCTCCAAGTCCTATTTTGTATTAACAATCTAAAATTATTAAAAAACAGTCAAATATATTTTTTTGGCTGTTTTTCATGATAATCTATCAATTATAAACTCAAATTAATCTTGAACAAATAGGTAAAAAATGATATATTATAAGGTATAAACAAACGGTTAAAAGTTCCAAATAAGAGTTTAGAATTTATTGTATGGAAGGAGAACCAATATGAGTGAAGAGCTTAAAGAATTATCAGAGGATTATAAGCTAATAAAAGAAATTGTTATAGAATCTGCTAAGAATGGTTCAAAAAAGAGAATACTTGATACAATTGTTAATAATATATTTAAACACTTTAGCTTAACAGGAATAGTTCTATTTGAAATAACGCCTGATAGCAAAGAGATAGACGTAGTATGCGTTTGGGATATTATAGACAGGATGTATGGTGAATGGAAAAGGCAGAATATACCTAGTGAAAAGATATTAGAGAGATATAAAGATTTTACGGATTATGAAAAAGACATAATATTAGATGAGCTTGATATATTCGAAAATGAAGATAATTCTAATAAAATAAACTTTAAAACAATGTATTCGCACTGCAATGAAATTGATGAAGACAGCTTTATAAGAATGGGCTTTTTCCGCTTAGATGATTATGTATGGAATGAAGAAGAGATTGATACATTAAAAATAGTTTCAAATATAATAGTTTCTATTATAATAAAAATATATAATGAAGAAAAAATTAATTTTGGAAAAAAGTATAAGGAATTTATATCTAATTTATATAAAGATGTAAATACCAGCATGCAAGATGAAGACTCTTTGGAATTAATGGCAATACGTATATGTGAAAGATTTGATATAGACAGGCTTTCCATTATAAAGCATGTAAAAAATCAAAAAAAGATAATACCTTTATTATCAATGAAGAAAACAGAAGCGGGATTTACAACTGCCAAAACGGAAGTATATAATGTATTAAAGATTCCACATGTATTAAACTATGAATTAAATCAAAAAACATTTGTTGTAAGTGATATAGATAACCTAAGGCAGGACATATCAGAAAGTTTTAAAGAAAGACAAAAGGCATTTTTTGAAAGTATTAATATAAAAAGCTATGTTCAGGTTCAGGTGGAAGATAACAAGGAAGAAGGTCATTATATTTTATTTATGAAAGAAAAATCCACTGATGAATTTACCAAAGAAAAGGTGGAGCTTTTAGAACAGTGTGCACATATGATTAATGAAGTTAATTTGAATACACGAATTAAACTTTTTGAAAAATATAATATAGATGATAATGATGAGGAAGAATCAGATAACTCAAACGAGATGCAAGATAGAGGGTACTCATCAGGTTTATATAATTCTTTAATGTTGGATTATGAAAAAAATAAAAATGTAAAAATAACTTTGTCAGGTATTTGCTCATATTTTAAAGTTGATGGAATAATTTCTATTGCCAACGAAAGTAATTCAAAATACGAAGAAATATTAAATAACTGGACAGTTATTGATGAGAACAGTCCTTTATGTGACAGGGATAAATTAAAGAATTTAGTTAATTCTATATCTGATAGAAGTAGTAAAAATATACCAATGATAGTTAATTCTTTAGCTGAATTAGAAGAAAATGAAAGACAGATATTTAATGATGAAAAGTTTGGCTCATTTATAATGTTACCTATTTCAATTTCAGGCAGATTTAATGGTAAGTGCTTGGTTGTTAAGTACATATCAAATAAAAACTGGACAGATAGAGATATTGATCATTGGAGAGCGATATTAAGAATATTTGAAGCTGTTCAAAATCAAATAATAACTAACGAAGAACAAGCAAAGGAACTTTTAGAACAACAGTTTACCAACCACATTTACTCTCTGGTTACAGAAAAACATGACATGGATTCATTAACTCAACAAATATTTCAAGAGCTTTGCCAGTTTTTGAAACTTCAAAGAATAGCAATGTATGAAATAGATGAAAGTACTTCATCTAAGCTGGTGTCAGTCAGAGAATGCAATTTAACACAGAAAGCCAGTCAAATTGGTATGAAGATGAAGGAAATAGAATTAGAAAAAATTCCAACTTTATATTCTTATTTATTAGAAGGTAAGTCTCATTTTTGCACAAACAAAAATAGATTAACAACTGAAGAAAGAGTTTACTTTGAAGAAAATAGCATAATAGGATATTATGCCATTCCATTGTTTACATTTGAAAAGCAGGTAAAAGTAATAATTATCAAAATATTTGATGATGATGATAGAATATTAGAAAGTGAAAAATTATTATGTGAAAAGATTACTTTTATATTGGAAAATACAATAATCAGATCCAATATGGAAGAAAAAATCAGCAGACAAAGGCAAGCTGCCCTTCTTGACGTATACAAAATTATGTCAGAAGCTGATTCAACCGAAGAAATGATACAACAGATTTTAAAATCTATAAAACAAATAACTGGCATTGATAATATTATTATTTATGAAAAATTTGATACAAAGGATTCAGATGATGGTATGGCATATATATCTTACATGGATACAGATATTGAAGACCAATCTTTTGAACAAATGAATTCCCACTTAGTAATTGAAGAAATTGATAAATACAGTTTAGACATTAAAAACATTAATAGCGATTTAGACAGAAAAAATAGTATTTTAAAAACAATTTCTATCGACCCAGAAGTACCATTAATTGGTGATTATGAAATGGTCAGAATAAGATCAAATAACAAAACTGTGGGAGCAATGGTAATTAAAACCGAGAATGAGATAAAGGATATTATAGAGAAGGAAAAAGAGTTTTTTGAAATATCTATCCATATTATAGAATCCATGTTAGAAAGAAAAACCGCAGAGCAGGAAATCTATAAAAAGGCATATTATGATCCACTACTGGACATGCCAAACAGATTGTCAGTTGAGCTATATTTAAATGAATGCCATAAAAACAATAAAGAGGGTTGGCTGGTTTTAGTAGGGGTAGACAACTTTAAAGTAATAAATGAAACATCAGGGCATGCAGTTGGAGATATTTTATTAAGTGAAGTTGCAGAATTTTTGGAAACATCAATTGAAAATAAGGGCAGACTTTTTAGATTTGGTGGAGATGAATTTTTAATTGTTTTTGAAGGATTAGATAAGGTGGATATAGATGAATTTACCTTAAAGATATTAGAAAGAAGCAAATTGCTTTGGGATTTACATGAAATGCAATATTATACAACCTATAGTATTGGTTTAATGGAATTTCCTAAATACGGTGAAACCTCTGATGAAATGTTAAAATCAGTAGATTTAGCTCTAAGTGAAGCCAAACGCCAGGGAAAAGCAAGGATTATAAAATACTCAGTAGATTTTGCAAAATTGCTTCAAAGAGATTACGATATAGAACAAGCAGTAAGACGTTCAATTGAAAATAATTTTGAAGGTTTTTCAATGCATTATCAACCAGTAATTTCAACCAGAACAGGAAAAATGGATGCATGTGAAGCTCTCCTTAGATTTGTGGATCCTGTACTTGGTCATTTGTCACCTCAAGAATTTATTCCAATGGCAGAAAAAACAGGTTTAATAATTCCAATAGGTAATTTTGTTTTACATAGTTGTTTTGACGCTTGCAGCAAATGGGAAAAGTTAGGTCATCATGTAAGGGTTGGAATAAATGTTTCAGTAGTTCAATTTGAAAAAAGCGATTTAATAGAAATTATTAGAGAAGAATTAAAAATCACAGGCTGTGATCCAAGATTAGTAACAATAGAAATAACAGAATCTGTTTCAATGCACGAAGCTCCAAAGACCATGATTATGATTGAGCAGTTAAGAAGTATGGGTATAAAAATTGCATTAGATGATTTTGGAACAGGATTTTTCTCATTTAGTACACTGCAAAATATATCTCTTGATTCAATTAAAATTGACAAAGCATTTACAAACTGTATTGATTCGGACAACTTTTGCAGAAGCTTTGTAGAATCTATAATCAATCTGGCACATAATAACGGTAAGTCGGTTTGTGTTGAGGGTGTTGAAACTAGGGAACAGGAAATGATTATTTATGAACTGGGTGCAGACTTTTTACAAGGTTTCTTTTACTCAAAACCAGTGCCGGTAGAAAAACATTTTCAAGCATTAATGGATACTCAAAGGTCATGGAGTACTTATGACATTAATTTAGAAAGAGCCCACTTTAATACAGAGTATAAGAATTTAAAAGAACAATTAAGATCAATTCAGTATCATATAAAAGCTATACTTCGTTCATCAGATGATTTTGTTTTTGAGTACACCAAAGAAGAAGGTACAATAAAAATTTACAGCATACCTCAAAGATGGATTAACTTAAAAGGAAAAACATGCAAGGTAAATATGGAAGAAGTATACCATGAAAGTTATTTCAAGAGTCTAATATATGAAGACGACATTGAAAATGTAAAAAGAGTAATAGATCATGCATACGACAACGCAGGAGATCAAATGGATTTGGTGTGTAGGTTTAATGCCTATGGTGATGAATATATCTGGTCTGTTGCAAGAGTAATGCTATCATTTGATGATGAAAAGAATTGTTATAGATTTTTTGCGGTTTGTACCAGTATAGATGAGGCTACAAGAAATAAATTGAATATATAATTTTTTAAAGAGTTTTATAATTTAGACTTTCTTTGATATAGTTTGCCTTTAGGCATTCTTAATCCAAGAAAGTCTTTGAATTTAAGGATTAATTTTTTATTGGTGAATGTGAGTATTGTTTATATTGCCATATATAAATACCTTATTCTTGCCAGATTGTTTTGCTCTATATAGGGCTGAATCTGCATATTCAAATAGCTCTAGTGAATTTTTTATGTGTTTATTATTAAAATTACATATACCTATGCTTAAAGAAAAACGAGCATAAGGAATTTCTTTGAGTTGCAGGCCATTGAATTCGATTCTGATTCTTTCTGAAATATCATAGGCTACCTTTTCATCACCATATATAATTAAAGCAAATTCTTCGCCACCATAACGATAAGCCTTAGTAATCATATTGGAATTAAAATTAATGATGCTTACAAGTTCAAGCAAGACAATGTCACCTTTAGAATGACCGTATGTATCGTTGATTTTCTTAAAATTATCAATATCTAATATGGCAATAGATAAAGGAGAGGTACCATGTTCTGTTTCATAATTAAGATCACTACAAAAGCTGGCATGATTTAGAAGATTAGTAAAGGAATCTTTACGTATACGCTCAGTTAAGGCATATTCATTTTTAGCAGATTCTTTGGTAATATTAATAAATTCTCCCATTCTATCAATAATTATATTAGATAAAATTAGCACAGTAAAATAAAAGCACATAGTTGCCAAAAAATTAATATAAATAATCTCATGAGTTATATTTCTAACAAAAATTGATTTCTCCAATGTATTAAAAATTAGAATTATCAATAAGTATGATATATTAGTCATTATATATAGCAAAAAAACAAGTTTTTTTCGTGCATATAAAGTGGATATAATAATAGGAATTACCAATATAAAATGAATACCCGCAACAATCCTGTGAACCAAAGTAATATCTATACATAACAATAATGAGCTAATACCAATACAGGCATCAATACGCAACCATGTAAAATAATTTTGAGTATACAAATGAAATGCCAATTCAAGAAAAAGCAATATTATAATGAAAAAAGAAATAGGCAATAAAACATACTGTATAACATAATCCCTTTTAGGCAGTGTTGTAAGTAGTCCAACGGAAGCTTCTATTAAAAATGTAATTATAGCAATAATCCAAAGAGCATTAATAATTTGCCTGCTACAACGTATACTATGTTTTGTATATATTGAATTCATGAATATACTCCTTTTTAAATATATAAATATAATAATATCACAGAGTTTTTATTCATGAAATAGTCTTAAAGTCTTAGTATATAACACAAAACCATTTAGATTAAAATAATTACATGTAATCAATTAACACAAAATCCCAAAGTTATAAGCATGTTTTTAACAACAAATTTATAACATTGGGATTTTAATATTAAACTTTAAATATTAGAAACCACTTTTTTTCCATTAGTTTCAAAAATTCCCTTTATTCTATCCATAGTCTCCTTATCAGGTTCTTTAGTCTCCGATAGTCTATAAGCATGTCCCAATTCCTTCCACTTGAATTCTCCCATTTTATGAAACCCAAGCAATTCAACCTTGCTAACATTAGGAAAATTATCAAGATAATCTGACAGCTTTTTAATACTCTCAAAATTATCGGTTAAACCAGGTACAACTACATATCTTACCCAAACATTCATTTGAATAGATTTTAAGTAATTTAAAAACTGTAAAGTAGGTGAAAGTGAAACCGAAGTTAATTCTTCATATACCTTTGGGTCAAAATTCTTAATATCCAGAAGAACAATGTCAGTATAATTTAGTATCTCTTTAACTAAATAATTAAAAACGAAGCCAGATGTATCAAGAGCAGTGGAAATGCCTTTTGATTTACATAGCTTAAAGACTTCTAAAACAAATTTAGCCTGTAGTAATGGCTCGCCACCAGTAAGAGTAATACCTCCTCCGGAAAAACGCATATATGATTTGTATTTTTCTGCTTCAGAAACAAGTTTTTGGGGAGTATACTCAGTTCCTTTTTGGGTATCCCAGGTGTCAGGATTATGACAATACTGACACCTAAGGGGGCAACCTTGTAAAAACGCTACAAATCTGATGCCGGGACCATCAACTGTACCACAGCTTTCAAGTGAATGAATTCTTCCAATAATATCCATAGACCCTCCGTTTATTTATTATTCTCTTTCATGGAAAGTACGGTTAATTACGTCTAACTGCTGCTCTTTGCTAAGTTTTACAAAGTTAACGGCATAGCCGGAGACACGAATAGTAAGCTGAGGATATTTTTCAGGATGCTCCATTGCATCAAGAAGAGTTTCTTTATCAAAGACATTAATATTAATGTGGTGTCCATTGTCAAAGAAGTATCCGTCAAGAAGAGAAACAAGATGACTGATTCTTGATTCGCTGTCTTTACCAAGTGCTTTTGGAACAATTGAAAATGTATATGAAATACCATCAAGAGCATGTTTGTATGGTAATTTTGCCACAGAAGCCATGGATGCTAAAGCACCATTTTTATCTCTGCCATGCATTGGGTTAGCACCAGGTGCAAAAGGCTCGCCGGCTTTTCTTCCGTCTGGTGTTGAACCGGTCTTTTTACCGTACACAACATTAGATGTAATAGTTAATACAGAAAGGGTAGCAGTAGCATTTCTGTAAGTTTTAACTTTTCTAAGCTTATTCATAAACATTTCAACAACATTGTTAGCAATTATGTCAACTCTGTCATCGTTGTTACCAAATGCAGGATATTCCCCTTCGATTTCATAGTCAACAATTAATCCTGTCTCGTTACGTATTGCTTTAACTTTAGCATATTTGATTGCAGATAAAGAGTCGGCAACAACAGAAAGTCCAGCTATACCACATGCTTCTGTTCTGAAAACATCTATATCGTGAAGTGCCATTTGCAGTTTTTCGTAATTGTACTTATCATGCATATAATGAATTACATTTAGTGTGTTAATATATAATTGTGATAACCAGTCAAGAGTTTGATTAAACTTTAGCATAACCTCATCATAATCTAAATATTCAGAAGTAACGGGTGCAAATAAAGGTCCGATTTGTTCACCGGTTTTTTCATCCCTTCCTCCGTTAATTGAATATAATAAAGCTTTAGCAAGGTTTGCTCTGGCACCAAAGAACTGTAATTGTTTACCAATTCTCATGGCTGAAACGCAACAAGCAATACCATAATCATCGCCCCACAAATGTCTCATCATATCATCATTTTCGTACTGAATTGAGCTGGTGTCAATAGAAACTTTTGAACAAAAGTTTTTAAATCCTTCAGGAAGTGAAACTGACCATAAAACAGTTAAGTTTGGTTCAGGAGCAGCACCTAAATTATATAATGTATGAAGAACGCGAAAACTAGTTTTTGTTACCAAAGTTCTTCCGTCAAGTCCCATTCCTCCAATTGATTCAGTTACCCATGTAGGATCTCCTGAAAATAAATCATTATAACTTTGTGTACGGAGAAAACGTACCATTCTAAGTTTCATTACGAATTGATCTACAATTTCTTGAACTTCAGATTCAGTTAATATGCCATTTTTTAAATCACGCTCAAAGTAAATATCAAGAAAAGATGAAACCCTTCCAAGACTCATTGCAGCACCATCTTGTTCTTTAATAGCACCTAAATATGCAAAATACGTCCATTGAGCAGCTTCAATACCATTTTTAGCAGGAATGCTTATATCAAAACCATAACCTTCAGCCATTATCTTTAAATCTTTTAAAGCTCTGATTTGTTCAGATATTTCTTCAAGTTGGGTAATGTCAGGAGTTTCCATATAATCTCTTTGGAAAAGTTTCTTTTGTTCAAGTTTTTCCTGAATCAAAAAGTCAGTTCCATAAAGAGCAACCCTTCTGTAATCTCCAATAATACGCCCACGTCCGTATGCATCAGGAAGACCTGTAATAACACCAGTATGCCTTGCCTTTCTCATAGCTTCTGTGTATGCATCAAAAACACCGTCATTATGAGTCTTTCTATTATGGGTATAAATACTTTCAGTTGATGGATGAAGTTTATATCCATAAGCTTCAAGTGCTGACTTAACCACACGAATACCACCATTAGGCATAATACCTCTTTTAAGAGGTTTATCAGTTTGGAATCCTACAATTACCTCTAAATCTTTGTTTACATATCCAGGCCCGAAAGTTGTAATTGTTGATGGTCTTTCAGTTTCAACTTCTAATATACCCGTTTTTGCTTCTTCTTTCATTAGTTTAAGAACTTCTTGCCATAAGGCACTTGTTTTTTCTGTAGGACCTAAAAGAAAACTATCGTCACCTTCATACGGTGTGTAGTTATGTTGTATAAAGCTCCTTACATTAACATCCAAAGTCCAACTGCCACCTTCAAAATCATACCATTGTTCTCTCATAAAATACCTCCTTATATTTTGAATAAAAAAATTGTAATTAGTTATTTTTATTATATATGAATACAGTATACACGTCAAGATTAATTTGATTTTAAAAATTTTGATAATCAAAACAAGTTAGCACGTTTTATATGAAATTTTCAAAAAAATTTAGAATCTTAAACATAAAATTATGTATATAAAGCATATTAATGTAAATACTTAAACTAGCAGTAAAAAGAATGAATAATAAATTTTTATAAAATTCATAAGGAAAAAAGTCTTATTTATATACAGACTAGATAAAATAATTTGCTAAATGATAAAAAGATGAGATATATCACAAGTATTGACATTATCTGTAGAAAATGATATAACTTTGAATATAATAAAATAATCCCACGGGATAGAAACTCATTAATGTGTTTGTTTATTAAAGGAGATGTTTATGATGGAAGAAATTAAAATTATCTTACCGAAGACAGAAGCCGTTATGGAATTTGTTAGAGCGGCAGAACAGTGCGATTTCGACATCGATATATATTATGACAGAGTAATAATTGATGCCAAGTCTTTCTTAGGAATATTAAGTATGGATTTAACAAAAGTTCTTACAGTCTCATGTAGAGAATATGATGAAAGCTTCTTAAGTGCAATACAAAAGTATCAAGTTGCCTAGTATGTAAGTTGCTTTACAAGCAAGATTGTTAAATCTTGCTTGCTCATAAGTAAATAACAAAGAAGGCGGTGACATAAGGTAAATCTTATGTCACCGCCTTCTTACAAATTAATTCAATTCAAACAAAACTCTTCAATCTGCTCTAAAATAAGAGAAAGTGCTTTCTTATAGAATTCTTTTGAATTACTGTTCCTATCAAACATTAAAAATACATCACGAATACTTTTTGTACCTGTTGATGCTAAAATTTGTTCGAATTTTTTTGAAAAGGAATTACCTTCTTCCTTATAAAGTGCATATAGCCCCTTAGAAAATAGTAATCCATATGGATAAGGAAAGTTATAAAAATTAAAATCTGGAAAATAGTAATGAGGCTTACATGCCCACATATATTTATGAAGTTCATCATTTAATCCATCACCATATGCAAAAATCTCAGCATTAATCATTAATTCATTTAATTCTTCCACAGTTAATGGACCATTTTTGCGTTTTTCAAATAAATTAGTTTCAAAAGTAAATCTTGCAAGTATTTCTACACATATTTGAGTATTATTCAAAAGTTCATTTTCCAATATGGCAAAACGTTCTTCTTTAGAAGCAGTTTTTAAAATATAATCAGTTACTAAGGATTCGCAAAAAATTGAAGATGCTTCAGCAAGTGGCATAGTATAATCAGTATTTAAAATTGATTGATGCTTTAGTTTTTCACCGTGATAGCCATGACCAAGTTCATGAGCCAATGTGATTAAATCATAAAAAGTACCTGTGAAATTACACATAATTCTGCTTTGACCAATACTGTGAATATTACAGCAAAAAGTTGTGTTGATTTTACCATCACGAGGTTCTAAGTCTATCCACTGTTCATCAAAAGCCTTTTTTGCATAATTGCCTAAATCTTCGCTAAAACCCTCAAAAGCATTAATAATTAAATCCCTTGCTTCTTCATAAGTAAAATGCATTGTAAATTCACCCATTGGAGCATATAAATCATAAAATGGAAGTCCGTTAGCATGTCCAAGTAACTGAGCCTTTTTCCTTAAATATCTTCTAAATTCAGGAAGTGCCTCTTTTATAGCTTCAAACATTGCATCAAGAGTACTTCTTTCCATACGACAGTCAGCTAAAGTCATATGAAGAGGAGAAGCAAAACCTCTTTTTGTAGAAATAATTATTGACTCTCCTTTAATTGCATTTAAGCAGGATGCAATTAAGTTTTTAACCTTACTATATGCTTTTAATTCAGCTTTAAAAGCAGCTTTTCTTAGCTCTCCTGATTGGGCATATGCCATATTACGGGCTACTGATAGAGGAATTGACTTTGTGTCTGAACCAATTTTTACATCTACCATAAGTGATTTTAAAATTTCTTCATGAAGAGCTTCAAAAGAATAAGAACCAGTAGACTGTAATTCACTAAGTAAGTCCTCTTCATTTTCGCTAAGTATACTTGCTGATTGAACTTTAAGTTCATTTAGTATAAAAGCATGATCTTCTAACACTTTATTATCTCTAATATATTGTTCAATGTTACCTATTTTTTGTAAAAAGCGTAAAAAAGGAGAATTAATCTTAGTTAAATCATTTAAAACGCTATTTAATTCAATATGAAGTTTCTGTGAAACTTCACAGGTATTGTCTATAGCACTGTGTAAACGGGCATATGCAGCTAATTTTAAATATAAACTGTTAAGCTCGTTAATTGTAGTTATATAATCAAGTAGTTTGTCTGAAACATCATTATAATCTTTAAAGTAAGTCAAATACTTAATACTTTTAGTCTCAACAATATCCTTTAATCTATTTATATCCTTAATAATCTCAGGGCAGTCAAAAGATGCATATATTGTACTTAAATCCCAGCGTAATTCCATAATTATACCTCCCAAAAAATAAAATTAATTATATTTATTCTAGCAACCCAAAATTGTTTTTGCAAGTACTTTAAAAAAAATAAAATTTAGGTTGAAAATAACCAATTTAAACGGTATACTTGTGTATAGATTTAAAATAGAAATGGTGGTAGATATGTACAAAATAATAAATAAAGATGGAAAAGCAAAAAGAGGGGAACTAAAAACAGTTCATGGAACAATTCAAACTCCTGTATTTATGAATGTAGGCACGATTGCAGCTATAAAAGGTGCAGTTTCAACAATGGATTTACAGGAAATAAAAACTCAGGTTCAATTATCAAATACCTATCATCTTCATGTAAGACCGGGAGATAAAGTAGTTAAAGACATGGGTGGTCTTCACAAATTCATGGTATGGGATAAGCCAATTTTAACCGATTCAGGAGGATTTCAGGTATTTTCTCTATCTGGACTTAGAAAGATTATGGAGGAAGGAGTTTATTTCAATTCCCACATAGATGGAAGAAAAATTTTTATGGGACCAGAAGAAAGTATGCAGATTCAGTCTAATTTAGCTTCAACAATTGCAATGGCATTTGACGAATGTCCCTCTTCATTGGCTGATAAGGATTACATTAAAAAATCAGTAGAGCGGACTACCAGATGGCTTTTAAGATGCAAAAATGAAATGAAAAGGCTAAATGATTTAGAAGATACAATTAATAAGAACCAATTACTATTTGGAATAAATCAAGGCGGTGTATTTGAAGATATTAGAATTGAACATGCAAAGGTTATTAGTGGAATGGACATGGATGGATATGCTGTAGGAGGACTTGCTGTAGGTGAATCTCATGAGGAGATGTATAGGATTCTTGATGAGGTAGTACCATATCTTCCTGAAAATAAGCCAACCTATCTTATGGGTGTTGGAACACCGGCTAATATTTTAGAAGCAGTTGATAGAGGAGTGGACTTTTTTGACTGCGTTTATCCTTCAAGAAATGGAAGACATGGTCATGTATATACTAATGAAGGTAAACTTAATCTATTTAATGCTAAATATGAAAAAGATGGTAAGCCAATTGAAGAAGGATGTAACTGCCCTGCATGTAAGCATTATAGCAGAGCATATGTAAGACACTTATTAAAAGCAAAGGAAATGCTTGGAATGAGACTATGTGTACTTCATAATTTATATTTCTATAATACAATGATGGAAGAAATCAGAGAAGCTATTGAAAATAATAGATATAAGGAATATAAAAAATCTAAATTAGAAGGTTTTCTAATAAATAACGTAAATAACTCAACTTTTAAAGCTAAATAAATTGATATAAAGCTGAGTAAATAATAAAATTAAAAAACAGGAGGAATTTAAATGAACATATTTCCAATTTTAGATGCAACAACCACAGCAGGAACTGGTACAGGGTTAATGGTTACAGTTGTTTATATAGTTGTAATTATTGCTTTTATGTATCTGGTAATTTTAAGACCACAAAAGAAACAACAAAAGGCGGCTCAAGCTATGCTTTCTACCGTAGAAAAGGGAGACAGCATACTTACATCAAGCGGTTTTTACGGAGTTATAATTGACATTATGGATGATGTTGTAGTAGTTGAATTTGGTAATAACAGAAATTGCAGAATTCTAATGAAAAAATCTGCAATTGTAGAAGTTGAAAAAGCAGAAAGTGCTAAAGAGAATATTTAATCAGATTATAATATTTATATATTTACAAGTAATATAAATGAAAATCCACAAAAAAATTTCTTAAAATATAATTATATATTTTAAGAAATTTTTTTTATATACTACTTGACACATTATACTATGTATAATATAGTATAATGTATAAGGAGGTGTTTAGATGGAAATACAGTTGAAAAAAGGTCTTTTAGAGGTTTGTGTACTGGCATCTATTCGAACAGAAGCAACATATGGGTATAAAATCATAAAAGATGTATCCCCCTATATTGAAATTAGTGAATCTACATTATATCCAATATTAAAAAGGCTGGAATCTGCAAAAGCAGTTGAATCATATACTATGGAATATCAGGGAAGGCTTAGAAAATATTATAAAATAACAGGAATAGGAATTAAAAGGCTTCAAGATTTTTTAGATGAATGGAAAGAAATTATGAAAATTTATGAATATATAGAAGGTGGGGTTTGACAATGAAAAAAGACGAATTTAAAGTTAAGTTGTACGAAGAATTAGACGGAATACGTACTGATGAAAAAGAAAAAATCCTTGACTACTTCGATGAGATGATTTTAGATGCAGTCGAAAATGGAGAAGATGAAGAAGGATTTATAGAAAAATTAGGCAGTATATCTAAAATAGCCGAAAGAGTAAAAATAGAACAAAAGATTGAGGAAAAAATTAAAGAAGTAAAGGAAAAACCAGGAGTTTCCAATAGTATAAAAGCCTTATTTGCTATAATGGCTCTTCCGATTGCGTTACCTATGGCACTTATAGTTGTAGTTTTAGCCTTTGTTTTTATTCTTTTAATATTTATCTTGTACATTACTTTTTATGCTGTTAGTTTTTCAATGGCAGTATCTGGATTTGCATTAACAATATATTCGCTGATTTTAATTCCAAAAGGAATCATGGTTGCGTGTGCATATGGTGGAATGGGACTGATGGTTTTTGGAGTGGGCATTTTATTTAGTATTTTTACAATTAGTAGTACCAAGTTTTTAGGTAAGTGTATTGGGAGTATTTTGAATTTTATAACTAAAAGAATATTTAGAAGGAGAAGATAATATGAGACAAAAATCTTTTAAAGTTGCCATAATTTGTATTATAATTGGATTCTTTTTATTTTTGTTAGCAGGAATAAGGTATGGATTTAAATTTAATAATTTAGTCAATTCGGATGAGAAATATGTTAAAAAGACCTTCGAAGTAAAAAAAGATGAAATTAATGAAATTAAAATAGAAACCCATAATGATAAAGTATCTGTAGTTCCTACAGATGGAGACATAATTAAAATAACATACTATACTAATAAGTACAACACTTATACAGAAGATTTAAGCATGAATAAAATATGCTTAAAAAAAGATAAAAAATTCAGAATTTTTGCATTTGACTTTAGTCTTTTTACTAAATTTGAGGAAATTATGATAACTGTGGAAATACCAAAGGACATATCAGAAAAATTAGATGTTGATACCAACAACGGAACTATACAAGTAAGTGATTTGGATTTTTCTAAAATATCATTAAAAAGTTCAAATGGAAGAGTTGAACTGAAAAATATTAATACTTCTGAGGATTTAGATATTAAAACATCAAATGGCAGCTTAACATTTGAAAATGTGAAATCATCAAAAAGTATTAATGCAAGTACATCAAATGGTAAAATAAATTTAGATACAGTTATAGCTGAGAATGAAATTGAATTGGATACAAGTAACGGAATAATAACCATTAAAGATGTGGTATGTATGGATTTTAAAGCTGAAACCTCTAACGGCCGTATAGAAGCTGATATGTTAGAAGCGGATTCAATTGATATAAAAACAAGTAATGGAAAAATTGATGCAACCATAGTCGGAAATCAAAATCAATTTACACAGGAGTTTAAAACTTCCAATGGGGATAAGGAGATAATAAATAACGCTAAAGAAAATGATGGAAGGCAAAAGGATATTGTAGCTAAGACTTCCAATGCTAGTTTGAAGGTGTATTTTGTAGATAAATGAAAGACTTAATGTCAAAGCGGCAACACTTTGGCAGCATACATGGTCAGAAAAAATACCAAAATAATGTAAAAAATCAACATTATTGAATAACAATATATTCCCCAACCATATAATTAAAGAAAATATAAATTTGCCCAATATGAAAATATATGGTATAATGTGAAAGAAAAGGTATAAAGCATTACGCTACTAAAAAAATTTAGAGTTCTATACCTAACGGACATAAGTTGAAAGGAAGAGTGCTATGGCAGGAAAATATGGGATAATGGTAAAAGGAATAGTAAATTATGAAAATAAGTTTTTAATAGTTCAAAAATGGTATGATGATCGCATTACAGATCCATATCAATGGGAGTTTATAGATGGAAAGCTTGAGTTTGGTGAAGAACCAGATAAAGCTGTAATAAGGGTCATAACTCAGGATGCAGGAATGGTACCATATTTAGACAAGATTTTATATGCATGGTCATATATGACAGGAGAAACACAAAATATTGGAGTGGCATATTTATGTACAACGATGTTTGATGAAGTAATACTTTCAGAAGAATACACAGATTATAAATGGGTTGAAGCAAGTGAATTAAGAGATTATATTAGTAACCAATTAATATTAAAGGATTTAGAAAAAATACAATTAATATAGTTTGGGGAGAAAATAATTGAGAACACTTATAAAAAATGGAAGATTAATAGATCCATCAACAAACAGAGATGAAAAATATGATATTTTAATTTTAGATGCTCATATAGAAAAAGTACTTAAAGAGATTAATGAGGAAGCTGATAAAATAATAGATGCTACAGATTGCTATGTAATGCCTGGATTTGTTGATATGCATGTACATCTTAGAGAGCCGGGGTTTGAATATAAAGAGACAATAAAAACAGGAGCTTTGGCAGCGGCAAGAGGTGGCTTTACCTCCATATGTCCTATGCCAAATACTAATCCGGTAATAGATAGTGAAGAAATGATTGAATTTATTATTGATAAGGCAAAAAAAGATTCAGTAGTTAATATATATCCTGTTGGGGCGGTAACCCTTGGGCAAATTGGTGACAGAAGTACAGATGTTTTAGCTATGAAAAATGCAGGAGCAATAGCTATTAGCGAAGATGGTAAGTCAGTAATGAACTCCAATGTATATAAAGAAGCAATGGAAAAAGCTAAGGAAGCCGATATTTTAGTTTTGGCACATTGTGAAGACAGGAATTTAGTTGGCAAGGGCGTTTTAAATGCAGGAAAAAAAGCTAAGGCTTTGGGACTAATAGGAATAAGCAATGACGTTGAGGATGTTATTGCCGCCAGAGACATTTTGTTAGCTAAATCAACTGGTGCCAGACTTCATTTATGCCATTGTTCTACTAAGGATAGCGTATACCTTATAAAAGAAGCTAAGAAAAATGGATTAAATGTAACAGGAGAAGTTTGTCCACATCACTTTACACTTTCTGAAGAGGATATAATTGATGATGATGCTAACTATAAAATGAATCCGCCTCTTAGAACTAAAGAAGATATATCAGCACTTATAGAAGGTCTTAAGGACGGTACTATCGAGGTTATAGCAACAGATCATGCACCTCATCATGCAGAAGAAAAGAAAAAATCGATTAGCGAAGCACCATTTGGAATTGTTGGATTAGAAACGGCTTTAGCATTAACTATGACTGAACTGGTGGAAAAGGACATATTAACTCCAATGGAAATGGTAAAAAAATTAAGTTATAATCCTTCTAAAATATTAGGAATAGACAGAGGAAGCTTACAAGAGGGAAAAATTGCTGATGTTGTTATTGTAGATCCAAATAGAAAATACACTATAAATTCAGATGATTTTGTATCTATGGGAAAGAATACTCCATTTAATGGAAAAGAAGTAACGGGAAAAGTAATTGCTACAATTGTATCAGGAAAGATTGTATATGAGGAATGAAATTAATTAAAGAATTATAACTTAACTTTCCTTACTTATTCTCTACAAAAATGTTAGGAAAGTTAAGCAAATAATTAAATACTGGAGGAAAATATGATAAATAAATTAGTAAGCCAAATTAAAAAGACAAATGCACCTGTAGTTGTAGGGCTTGATCCTACCATTGATAATATTCCAAAACATCTGTTAAATAAAGCATTTAAGGAATATGGAGAAAATTTTACTGGAGTTTCTCAGGCATATTGGGAATTTAATAAAGCAATTATTGATAATATTTACGATATTGTACCTGCAATAAAGCCACAGATTGCAATGTATGAGCAATTAGGAATTGAAGGGTTAAAAACATTTTATCAAACAGTACAATATGCTAAAGAAAAAGGTCTTGTAGTAATAGGAGATGTAAAAAGAGGAGATATTGGATCTACATCCGAATCTTACGCTATAGGTCATTTAGGAAAGATGAAGATTGGTGAAAATGACTTTTATGGTTTTAATGAGGATTTTGTTACGGTAAATCCATATTTAGGTACAGATGGGGTAAAACCTTTTTTAGATGTATGTAAACAAGAAAATAAAGGTATGTTTATACTTGTTAAAACTTCTAATAAATCAAGCGGAGAATTTCAAGATCAATTAATTAATGGCCGTCCTTTATATGAATTAGTTGGTGATAAGGTAGTAGAATGGGGCAATGAATTTATTGGTGAATGTGGATATAGTTATGTAGGTGCTGTTGTAGGAGCAACCTATCCTGAAATGGGCAAGGTTCTTAGAAAGCTTATGCCAAAGACGTACATTCTTGTGCCAGGATATGGAGCTCAGGGAGGAAAAGCAGAGGATTTAATTCATTATTTTAACGAAGATGGACTTGGAGCTGTTGTTAATTCTTCAAGGGGCATAATTGCAGCATATAAACTAAGTGCCTATGAAAAATATGGAGATGAGAATTTCTTTGATGCTTCAAGACAGGCAACAATTGATATGATAAATGATATTAATAGTGCTATGAAAAAATAATATGTCATGAGATTCTAAAGGAGAGAATTGACTTGAATATAAAAAAAGAAGTAGATAAAATAAGTAATTATATTATAAGACTTAGAAAACATTTTCATATGTATCCTGAACTTGGATTGCAGGAATTTGAAACCTCTAAAAGAATAAAAGAAGAACTAAGAAATATGGAAATTCCATATGTATCTGCTGGTGAAACTGGTGTTATTGGAATTGTTGGTCATGGTGAAAAAGTAATAGCACTTAGAGCTGATATGGATGCTCTAAAAATAGAAGAAAAGACAGAAGTAGCCTATAAATCTAAAAATCATGGAATAATGCACGCATGTGGTCATGACGCTCACATGGCGGCACTACTTGGGGCAGCGGAGATATTAAAAAAATTTGAGAATGAACTAAAGTGTACAGTTAAACTGATTTTTCAACCATCGGAGGAAAACTGTAAAGGTGCAAAATTAGTAGTTGAAGGCGGTCACATAGACGATGTAAGCGAAATCTTTGGATTGCACGTATTTGGAGATATTGAATGTGGAAAAGTTAATATTCAATCAGGTCCAAGAATGGCAGCATCAGATATATTCAGAATTAGGATAACAGGAAAATCTGGACATGCTGGAAAACCTCAGCAATGTGTTGATGCAACTTTAGCCGGTGCAGCAACAGTAATTAATCTGCAATCAATAGTAAGCAGGGAAATAGATCCTGTTGATAGTGCGGTAGTGACAGTGGGGCATTTTGTATCAGGAACACAGCATAATATTATATCGGGTGAGGCTTTTATTGAAGGTACAACAAGAACCTTTTCTGTAAATAGTGCTAAGAATATTGAAAAATCCGTAAAAAGAATAGCCTCTTCAACTGCCAATTCATATAATTGCATTGCTCATGTTGAATATCAGCGTTCAGCCCATCCGGTAGTTATTAATGACGAAAAAGTAGTGGAAACTGTACAGTGTGCGGCTAAAAAATTATTTCATGAAGCAGATATAGTACATATTCCAAAGATGCTTTTAGGCGAAGATTTTTCTGTTTATCAGCAAAAGATTCCGGGGGCATTTGCTTTTGTAGGAGCTGGAAATGAAGCACTGGGAAGGGCATTTCCTAATCATCATGAATGTTTTAATATAGATGAGAAAGCTGTAATTAATTCATCTATGTTATATATTTCGTATGTAATGGAAGTTAATGAAGAAATATAATTAATAGATTGAGCCGTTTTAAGTTTAGTAATTACATTAAACTTTAAACGGCTTTTTTAGTATTTAATTTTATTATTGGATCTCTAAAATCAAATCTTTTCTATTAGACAACTTGGTAATCTCTAAGCTCCTATATGAACAAACTAAATATTGCCCTTTACCATCAAATTTAACAGATACTTTCTTTAAGTAATTAATAGAATCAGGATGATATTCATTGACTATTAAACTTGCGTTATACTTTTTTAAGGTACTAAAAATAGTCATATATCCAATGCCAGAACCACCACTATCAAAATGAGTAGAAGTTTTTTCAATTCCTAAAGATAAAAGTGTATCAATTTCAAAAGGAACCCCATTATCACTTACACTCAGCTCGTAGCAATTAATTGAGGTACCAATATAAACAAGTATTTTTTTTGAATCCGATTTGTTTAAGTCGAAAGCAATAATTGAATTTTCAATAAGCTCCCCAATTAAGGTTTTAAGATCTTCTTCTGAAATAACAGTTTTAACCATAGTAGGAACATGGGGAGCTACTATTAAATCAAAGTCAATTCCTATAGATGCTGCTTTTTTGTGCATAAAATCAAACATTCCATCAACAAATGTAATTTTTGTTAAGGGAAGGATTTTATTAACTTTTTTAAATGATTCAATGGTGCTGGAATATTCCAGACGCATTTGTTTTAATTCTTCAATTAAATCTAAATACTCACTCCTGATTTTTTCATTAAAGTTGTTTTGGTCAATTCCCTCAAAAAAATTAATGACAGCAGTTTCAATAGACGGAATGACTTTTCTGTTTCTATGCAGCAGCCCAGCGGAAAAATCATTTGTTTTTTGTAGTTTTTCAATTAATAAGTCTTTTTCGCTAATGATAGATACCTGTTTTTTGATTATTTTATCTTTTTTGCGATTTGAATAAGTAAGTTTAGTATTACAGACAATCAAAAAAAGCATGAAAATAACAAACACTGTAATTATAAAATTCAACCCCATTTTAAATATTCCCCCAATAATATACTAAATGTATATTATCAAAAAAATATAAAAATTGAAACACTAGCTTTAGACTGCAAAAAGTTACAAAAAATGGCATATAAATTGCAATTGAAAATAATTAGGTAATTTACAAAGTTTCTTTTATTTTATTGACATAATAAAAAATAAATTCGGTCATAGTAGGTGCTCCCTTTTCAGTACGAATGGTAGCGGTGTAATATAAAGCTAGATCTTCAATTTTGGAACAAACCCAGGTTTTTTCAATGGCATTTCTCATGGCTCTGTAAACACTGTTTGAGGTTTTGCAAAAATATTTGGCAGTTGTTGGTACTGCGTCTGCTGTTGGATCATTTATTAAAGTGATAATAGCAAATTTTAAATATTTTCTACCAATCATCTTGGGGCTAATTCCAATAAGATCAAATTCCATTTCGATTTTTTGAGACAGTCTTTTTTCATTTTGTTCAGCAGATTCTAAAGTATTTAGTAAAATAGGCTCATCCTTTTTGCAATTCCGATGAATTAGAATATCTTTTAATGATAAAAGAAACTCAATTATACCTTCTGCACTGTAATCAATTTGAGATTTTGTCATTATAAAATCAGCACCTAATGATCTTGCCTGTTCATGTGTAATTATGCTGGTATTATTGGTTGTGACAAGTATATAAGGTCGATTTGGTAATTTAAGGCTATTTAATGAAGATAAAAATGTAATCCCATTTCCATATCCTTTATGTAATTCTAAATCTAAAATAACTGCATCTGGTAATAAAGTAGTTACAATTTCAATTGCCTCTTTGGTACTGTTGGTCATTTTAACTAATTCCACACTATTATTTTTGTTTATACACGACATTATATTTTGACAATCTATAATGTCGTCTTCAATAAGTAAAATTTTTAAATTTTTCATTATTTAACACCTCATTGTATGTAACATATATTTTCTATTATATAACGATAATGTACAAAACGGCAAGTGAATATTTATAAAATGTAGTAATTTGACAGAAAAGAAAAAAATGAATAAAAAATGTACGAAAATGGTCATAAATTTACAAGAATGGACAAAAAAATACATTTTCTTGGTTTGAAGTGTAGTTTTTTGTAAAAAAATATGCCAAATGGTCATTTTTGTACATGATTGTACAAAAATGTACTACACAAAAGTACTTAAAAATTTTCTAAAATAGTGCATAATATATATTAGATTATATATATTCGAAAATGATTTGACGAGGTGTCTAATAAATGCATGATAAATTTTTGGAATTTTATAACAATGAACAAAATAGATGTTTATTTAAAACAGAAGAACTATTTGTTGCAAATAGAAAATCTTATGAAGATGATTTTAAAAAGGAATTTGTAAAAATCTGCGAAGAAATAGTAAAAATGCAAAGTGAAGAAACCTTTGGTGAAATTGCATATCTTGAGTTTACCTTACTACACTTAAAGATTATGAACAGGGATTATTCAGTTGAAGTAAGAGTTTATGATAATGACTGGTATCTAAGTAAAAATCAAAAATGTATTGGAAGTATAAAGATCGACTATGTCTATAAGTATTTTGAAGAGTTATGGAATGAATTGCTTTTGGAGAGAAAAAGATATGTAGGTGCTGTAACGGCATTAGAGATATCAGAAAAAATGGTTAATGCTGTTCCTAAGTTTTATGATTATATGATTTCTTTGATTAGGTTTTCTATATTAGATATTATAGAGGAAAGTAATTTTAAGGAAATTAAAAAAAGTTCAAAGTTTGAAATAAATGTTGGTCAGTATATGGGAGATACGGAGGCTGTTTATAAAGAAAATATGCTTAAAGACAGAGATGAAATATCTGAATGGTTTAAGAAAAAATTAGAGTTTGAGTCTGCTTTTGAGGACTTTACCGGTTTGGATTTTTCGGGAGAAGATTTATCGGATATGGATTTTAGATACTCAGATCTAAGAAATACTAAGCTTATAGATACAGACCTTACTGATTCAATGCTATTTGGTACAAGGTTTAATAATGCAGATATGGAAAATGCTAATCTTAGTTATGGGCTTTTATATGAAGCTGATTTTACCAATGCAAATCTTAAAAATGCAAAATTAAGAAGAGTGCTTGCTATGTCAGGAATATTAGATGAGAGATGGGAAGTAGCAGGGTATATAGGTGTTAGTTTTAGAAATGCTAATCTGGAAAATGCTGATTTTACACATTCAAATTTCTATGGTGCAGATTTTACTAATGCAATAATGAAAGGTGCAAAATTTAATCAGTCACATATTGAAGAGTTAAATTTATCCAAAGAACAGCTAGAAAGTATTGTAATTGTATGAGGTGGAAGATGGATTATTGTATATTAGAGCAAATGCAAAAAAGCGAAATGAACAATCTTTTAGTAACTAAAGAAAAAAATATAGTTATATGCAGTGTTGATGATATTTCTTCAATTGAAAAGCTGGATTTTATACAGTATGAATTATTGATAAGTGATGAATTAAAAGCTTTGTTTGAAACATATGTCCCAGATATACATTTCACTCCATATGGTTTTATGGATATGGAAAATTCAAAGGATAAAATGTTTTGGCAGGGAGATTTTGAAACCTTTGATTTTGAAGACATAGAAGGTTTAGATGAGAGTCAAAAACTTCCAATGATTTTTATAATCAGAATAAATAGGAGTGTTAAAACATTGGCAATTCATTTATCAGTTTCAGAGAGCATATTTAGAAGAGCAATTTTAGGATTAAAAATAGTCCGGTTAACTAAAGCTTAGATGTTTAAGTAACTTATAAACCAAAGGAATGTTCTTACAAATATTATATTAATGATTTTTACTATAGTATTTGTAAGAATATTCTACACATGTAGAGGTTCTCTTATTTTTAACGGGGAGGTGTAAGTATAGTTTTGTACATCCTTAAAAATAAAATAGAAAGCGGAGGAATAAAATGGGTATTATAGAACAAACCAACAGAACCATACTTTTTGATGCAGTAAATCCAGAAGTATATGATTTATTTAACATTATGTCAGATGTAGACGAAAATTCAAAAAGCTTATCAGATGAAAAGGTAAAGGAAATTAATAATGCATTATTAGTCAAGAGTTTTGATGAATTTTTATCAAAGTTTAAACCAACAATCTATTCCTATTTTGACAGTGAAAGAGGAATGGTGTACGAACTTACAAGACCGGAAGGAGTTCCAAGGGCTTTAGTTAAAGAAATTGTTCTTGACAGAAATAACAGCTTTTTAAAGATGTTTATCGCCATCATGGATAAAAAGAGAGCTTCTGGTGCTTCAAATGTTGCCTTTAACTATGAAAAGGTAACAGAGATGTTAGCACCACATAAAACTATTAATGAAATTAACAAGATTAAAAAAGATATTGCTTATTTAGAGAAAAAGAATGAAGAACTGGAAAGTGATTCACCTGCTAAAGAAGATGCAGTACTTAAACTTGCTACTAAATATGAAAGTACTAAAAAATATTATAACGAAACATCTTCACAGTTAACTCTAATGCTTGGAATGATTAAGGAAAATCTTAATACAGCAGCTAAAGCTTCTGAAAAAGGTATTACTAATTTCCAGCCGGCACTTCCTGTTTTTGATGGAGTAAAAGCAGAAATTAAGGGACTTAGTGTTTCTGAAAATCCTTCTAAATTATTACTAAATGGAACTAATCAGGCTCTTTTAACTGCATCTGAAGAGGAAGATGAGACTACAGCACTAACTAATATTTCTAAAGGTGAAGTCGCACTTACATCTGAAAATGCATATTCAAATGGATTACTTTCAAGTAAGCAGATTAATTATAAGGATTTATCTGTTGGAGTAATTGAAAGACAGTATGACAAAAGTATGGAAGAAATGTATTTGTCAGTAGGGCAAAACTATGAAGCAGGAGGCACTTCACTGGCAAAAGAACTTGTTGTAGCAGCATTTACTGATAAGGTTTCAGAAACCTTAGAAAGTATGACAACGGATGAAAAAGTAGCTTTATATAATACATATTCATCAATGAATGCGTCATGGCAGAAGTCTTTTATTAGAACAGCTAAGTTATTGGTTGAAAAGATTCTTAGTATTAAGACATTTTTTGATCAATACCAGCCAAAGAGTCGTGTTATGCAACCAACACTACTTATTGTAAATTCACATCTTACAAGTATTATTGAGGAGAAAAATTTACAATACTTAAAGATGTATCTTGAAACAGTAAATAATAAATCGGATTTTTCCAATACCATATGGTTTGGTATTGTACCAAATATTAAGTTTTCAGAGGAAAGTGATGTTACAGTAGACGCAGAAACTATGCGTGAGTTTGGATATACAGGAGATATTGATACTTCAACTACAGTATCTCCAACAGAAATAGAGGATTTACAATTATTATTAGATTCGATTAAAGATTTTAGGATTCAAACATTCTTTGCCTTTGAAACTAACGAAGATACTACTTTCTTAAAGATGTCTACTCAAGGGTATGGAATCGAAGAATATATGAAGAGAACAGAGGATTTGGCGAATAATGATTACAGCAGATATGCAATACCATGTCTTCCTAATTTTACGGTTATACCAAGTGATAAATCCCGTGTTGTTCTTGGTTCTAAGGTTATTGAAAAGAATGGAGGAGGAATTGAATTCTCCAAAGACAGAGATGATTTTATGAAGTTTTGGATTTATGGTGTGTTTGTAAGTGCGGCTTATGTGGCTGCTGGATTAGTTGCGGCGTATCAGTGTCCGGGATTTTTGGAAACTAAGTTTAAGAGTAAGGTTAAAAAGGAATATCCGGGAGTAAGATTTGATGCTGAAGCTGGTGATAATGCTCTTTATGTTCCGACTACTCTTGCTAAAGAGATTTCAGGTTATACTACTGAAACTAAAAATATAATTAATGCTCATAAGTATGGATTTGTATTTTCATCAGACAGCAGTCAGTTAAACGGAAATACTATTAATCAGATAACAGTATATAAATCAAGATGTATGTATGAAAATAAAGATGGCGGATATGAAAGTATCTTTAGGGAAACAACAAGATCATATTTATATAGAATGATTGGTGCTATAACCAACGATTATAAGAAAGAAGGAATTGACAGAATATTTGATTCTGGCGGAAAGGTAAAGGAATGGCAGTTATCACCTAACTTTGTTAATTCTATTCTTCGTGATGGAGATGGAATTGAAAAAGGTGATTGTGATGGCAGAACTTATAATATTGAGATTAAGTTTGCTGGTGTATCAGAGAATATGGAATTGTTAATCAATACTGATTGAAACAACTAAACTAATTTAATATATTTATAATCTGGTTAAATGAGAAAGTTATTTTTTCTCTTTTAATAATAAATTAATACTTGCAAACATTTGTATTAAGGTTGATTTTTTACAGCAGCTGCAATTGACCATAAGATGTTTGCAGAAAAAATCTTTTAAGGAGGTGCGTAGCAAAATAAATTAATAAGGTATGTTAATGAAATTAATTTTAAGTTTAAAAGAAGTAATTAAGAAAAAGGTAATGAAGCAACTTGTAGACAAACAACAATTAGAAAACAAATGGAGGAATTTAAAAATGGCTTATAAAATCGTAATAGCAGACGTTGCAGAACTTGGCGAAGAAATAATTGACGTAACATTTGAATCAAAAATACCAGAAGGATCTTTTGCAAGATCATCTGATATTGAAACAATTATTAAAGTGACAGGAAAAATATCTTTTGACGCTGATAAATTATTTATGCGTGATTCAGCAAAGAAGATGGCTGAATGGTCACTTGTAAAACCAGAAAGCGGAGATAGCTATAAGAAAGTTACAGTTGAATATGTACATAGTACAGCACCAAGAAAATATGAATTATCTCATGCATTTGTAGTTTCTTATCATGAAACATTTACTAAAACAGATGGTGAATTTGAATTAATTATTAAACAAAAGAAAGATAGAATTGATGGCGTAGTTATAGAATAATTTTTTTTAAGGTGTACACATATTTGTGTACACCTTAATGTAAATATCGTAGATGTGAGTACTTTAAGTGTAAAACTAATAGATGAGGTTGATTAGATGAGAAGAATGTTGTATTGGGTACAAGAGAAATTGAATAAGTCGTTACCTCAAATTAAAAGAATTGTGTTGATTGGTAGTGGGGGAGAAGTTATTTGTGAGGCTGATCTTGTTAATAAAAGATCAGTATTGATAGGCAGTGAAAATGGTGTGGATTTAAAAATGTTTTTTGTGGTTGATGGAGTTAATGTTAGGAATGAAATGGTGATATTTAATAGGGTTAGAAGTTTTTGGTATATAGAAAAGGTTATGAATGTTGAGATTGGAATTAGAAGAGGAAATGATGATGTTGTTTATTCACTAAAGGGCAGACCTTTTAGGTTGGAACTTAATGACGTTGTTTATATAAATGAATGTAAGATTGTATTTTCAAATGAAATCCTTAAGGGTAGAAGGAGGTAAATAATGAGCTTAAATCGTTGTAATAATGGACATATGTTTAGTGAAAGAAGGTATGGGAAGATTTGTCCCTACTGTAATATTGCAATTAATAGGATTGATATTAAGGAAGATCCTCAAGGAATGAATGGTGATGTTACTTATTTGGGGGATTTGGAGGTACTTAAGCCTATCGTGGGATGGCTGGTTTGTTTGGAAGGACCTTCTAAGGGAAAGGATTATAGGATCGTTGCACAAAAGAATTATATTGGAAGAAGTGCGGATATGGATATAAGGACTTTGGGGGATAATGAGATTAATCAAAGGAGTCATGGAATTATTGTTTATGATCCAGAAAGTAATGATACTATGTTACTTCCGGGGGATTCTCAGGGATTGGTTTATTTTTGGAGTGATAATGATGGATGGAAAGTGGTTTATGAGTCTAAGAAATTGAATGCAGGAGATAGAATTAAGATAGGAAAAAGTATTTTTATGTTTGTTCCTTTTTGTGGGAATAATAATAAGGGATTTACTTATTCTTGGAGTGATAAATAGTTGTGGTTTGGGAAGAGTTTTATTTGGTTTTAGATTTATTGGATGAAGGGTAAGTTTTTCAGTGGAATTTATAAGTTGTAGAGTTGTAAATACATAAGAGATATGTATAAGCGAAATGTATAAGTGATGCGTATAAGTGGCAGATTTTTTAACAAGGCTTTAAATAAATCAGAAGTGAAAAAGTCTTGAAGGAGAATATATGAGAAGAAAGTATAGTGTAGGAAACGCACAAACAATAGGGACTTTTGAGGTTCAAAGCAATTATTTTTCTACAGTAAATTTGGATAAGAAAGCACTGAGGGCAGTTGGCAGGGAAAGAGGATGTTTACTTGGCGTGTTGGCTGATGGGGGAATAGATCATGTAAATGGGAGAAACTCGGCTGTTATTGCTGTTGAAACTGTTATACATGAGTTTTTTTCTAAGGAAGAGGAAGAAGGTATTGAGGAGTTTTTTCAAGAAGTTTCCAAACGGATAATTAACAACATAAACGATAAGATTTATTTAGGGAAAAGCCCTAAAGTTTCACTTACTATTACCTTAGTAGAAGAGGAATATATTTATTATTTTACAGTAGGGGAGAATCGTTTGATGCTTTTTGACGGGGAAAAGCTGATTGTACAAAAACCTTTGATGGGAAAGTTTAGACTAGGGCCAAGGCAACTGGTGGTTATGATTTCTAAGGGAGTATATACAGCTTTAAATGAGGCAGAGTTAATTAATGAATTGGAAAATAGAAGAAAACCTTATGATAAAGCACAAGATATTATTGAGTTAGTGAACCGAAAGAATTTAAAGAATGCCTTAAATTCAACTATAATACTTTTTGAAGGTGGATTATGAGAAGATTAAACAGTCTTTTTGAAATAGAATACATATCTGAAAGCGGATTTGAGAAAAACAACCGGACGTTTTTTGCATACATGCCTTTGGAGGATTATTCTTGTTATGTATTGGCAGAAAGCTTTGACTCAGACGAGGACGTTAATAGTGCTAAACTTGCAGTAGAAGCAGTTATGTCAGCTTTTGAGGAAAAACCGTCGATTAAAAAGGGCAGGATAAAGCAATATTTAAATTTTGCCAATGAGCAGTTGATTAAGAATAGTGTAAAAAGTAAATTGATGGTTGGAATTACAGTGGTGGTGTCTGATTATACAAGAATAAGGTATGCAGTGTGCGGAAATGTTAAGCTACATATGTTTAATCAGGGTTTAATTGAACTGGTTAGTGAACCACAAGTTTATAATGTTAATAGATATAATGATGGGTTACAGGCAAATCAAAGTGAAAATGAAGACTTTGACAGTTATGGTATGGTTAATAGTAACAGGGAGATACAAAACTTGTTACAGTATTTAGGAAAAGTAAATGGTTTAGAGCCATTTATATCGAAAAAGATTAAATTAAAAGAAAATACTACTTTATTGTTAACCAGTTGTAATGTTTGGGAAAGATTAAGTGATGTTGAATTACTAGAAGCTGTTGATAAAACTAAAACAACAGTGGAGGCTATAGAGAATGTACAGGATTTACTGCTTAGTACTAATGCACAGAAGAAGATAACCAGTTACGGAATTGTGGTAATAGAAGTTGTTAAGACTTTTATGGAAGATGATTCAAAGAAGAAAAAAAGATTAAAACTACTATACACTGTTCTTACGGTACTTTTAATAATGCTGTTAATTACAGCAATATCCGTTGGAATTATGCGGGTAAATGACAAGGCGGATTTAACAAAGATTAAAAATCTTCAAAATGAAGGTATATCGTATTCAACCTATGGAAACTACACTAAGGCTTTAACAAAGTATGAAGAAGCGAAAAAACTTAGTGATAAATTAAATTTAAAGAACTTTCAGTACATAAAGGTAAAAAATGAATTAATGAAAGATGTAAACGAGGGTGTGACGCTGTTTACTTCAATTAAGGATGGTGATGGGTTAATTGAAGGCAAAAAGTATGAACAGGCAATTAAAACATATAAAAGTGTCCTTACAGAATCCGCAGGTAATCCAGAGCTTTTGTTAACGGATATGGCAGAGGATAAGGTGGAAATGCTTGAAAGGTTAATAGAAATCAATAACTTAATGGCAGTAGGGGAAATGTATGACAGCTCTAACCTTTATGCCAGTGCATTAGTGACATATAATGAGGCACTTAAATTGGCTAAGGAAACGAAGGACTCAGATCTGAGAAAAGAAATACAATTAAAAATATACGATATAAACCAAAAGCTAAATACCAAGGCTTTAGAGGAAGTGGCAGATGCTAAAGCAAAAGAAGATGAAGAAACCCAAAAGGTTTTAGATGAAAAACTATCAAAAATACAGGAGGTAACTTTAGCGGCAGTCAAGGCACAAAAAGATGGCGAGAATGAAGAAGCCATAAAGTATTATGAGGAAGTGCTTAAATTATATGAAGACGCAGGAATTAAGAATGAGAGAGTGGAAGAAGTATATGTAAAAATGGCAGAGGTGGAAAAGATAATTGAGGAGGAAGAAACAAAGTTACTAGAAGAAGAGGCTATGTTAAGAGCAGAGGAAGAACAAGAATATAATGAAAAGTTTTATAGGATAAAGGATTTAATTAAGCTAATTGACATAGCTGAAAGTGATAACCAAAAGAAGGAAGCTTTGGAATATTATAATGAGTTGTTGGAGCTGTATGTAGATATAGATGCATCGAAAGACAGAATAGAAAGCACAAGTAAAAAAATAGAAGAACTTAAGGAGGAAATAGAGGAGCTTGATAAGATTAAGAAGAATAGAGAAGAGAAGTTGTTACAGGTGGAAGAGTTAAAGATTCGTGCATTGAAGGAACAAAAAGATAAGAAAAATGAAGAGGCAATAAAAACTTATGAGGAGATCCTTAGGATATTTGAGGAATTAAAGGTAGTAGGCAGTGATGTTGAGGATATTTATTCTAAAATATCAGTGTTGGAGGGCAAGATTGGTGCAGGGAGCTAAAGATATTAAGTTTAATGTGTAAATCTAACCTTAAAATAGCATAAGAAAGGAAAATATGAATGGATAATGACCTTGACTTATATTATAGCAGAATAAAAGAAATGACTTATTTTAAAGAAAAAGAAGCACTTAGGGAAATACTTTTGGATGTATTTAAAAATATAACAAGACAAACCCATGAGATGTTTGATGAATTAGAACAAAGGATAGAAGCGGAAGTAAAGGATAGTAGTGAAAAGTATTATGTGTATACAGCAGTCGGTAAAAGGGAAAATATTGATGATTTAAGTAAGTTTTTGTATGAAATTGCTGTGGTAGAGGAAGATAGCGTTATTGGTGAAACAGAGGATATTTTATCAACTATATTTTTAAACTTAGGCTATATGGAAATAAGTAAGTATTTAGGTAAACCTCTGAATGCTGTAATAGATACGGGGAGTGGTTCTTATGAAGTCAATGTATTATTAAGTTATTCGGGGAAATATTTGAATAAAATCAAATGGTTGTATGAACAGTTTATTGCAAATCAAAAACCTTGGAGAACAATTAACTGCCCTTATGTATACAAATTTTTAGATGTTACATTAGTAAAGAATGAAAGTATAAAACTAAAGAAAGAAAATATAACTGGTATAAGGTTTAAGGATGAAAAGCTAAATGAAAATATACATAATGACATGGTATTACTATGGAATATAGAAGAAATAACAGAAAAAGTGTCATCAGGTACGATAGCAGGAGTAAATGAGATTTTATATCGAACAAAGATACCAATAAATAAGGAATCAGGTTATTTGGCAGTAAAAGGAGAAATAGAAAGGTTTTACACAATTCAAAGTGAAGAGGAATTAATAGTAAATACAGAAGAAAAAGAGATAAATACAATAGATTTAATAAGAATAAGTAATACAGGTGGAGAGAAAGATAATACTAAATTTTTTCTGCCGATTCAGACAAATAAAAGAAAGTTAAGCCATTTGGATAAACAGGCAGATATGTATGGTGGTGTTAATACCCAAGGAGAGATTGAAAGAAGATTAAAAACGTATGAAGTGTATAAATTATTTAATCTGGAGCAGATAGAGGTTTTAGAGGATTTAAATATAGAAAAATCCAAAGAATGCATTCACACTTTTGATTATAACAGTTTTATAACCTCACATACATTTTTAAAGCCTAAAAGAGTGTTACATATAAAATTTACCGCAAAAGATAAAGAGGATATTTTACTATATGAAAAGTTAAGTTTTCTGGTTTCTGAATTGCAACTTTACTATAGGGAATACAGATGTGTAGGTGAACTGATATGAACTACATATGGGAATTATTAATAGGAGTAAAGCAAAAGGAATTAAATCCCAATGATATGCATTACTTTGCAAGTGGTAATACGGTATCACCTTATTTGGAACTTATAATGAATATCTCAAATAGGAATGATATAGACAAAGAAGTGATTAGTGGGGTAGAGGTAAATGTCTATCACAGGTTTTTAAGTATTTTTAATAAGTTATTGCTTCCAGACTATAAAAATAATACATTATTAGAAAACAAAAGTGTCGGTTTGTTGAATGATTCAGATGAAGCTGAAAATATAGTTAATGAAACAAATATAAGCAAGGATATAAGTGTAAATAAAGAATTAAATGAAAATGATATTAGTACAAATAAGGATAATATTGTAGGCAAAGTTACTTCTTATGATAGCTTAGAAATTGAAGAGGAAAACGAAGAAGATAAAAAAGGAGTAATAGAACTAAGAGATATCTTAACCGATATAATACTTCACCATATGGCGGATGTGGATTTAAGGTCATTCATGAACAGAAATGAATACTATATAAAGTTTTTGATATCAGATATGGAAAATGGAGCA
The DNA here is from genome assembly GCA_031549965.1 of Mobilisporobacter sp. GTDB lineage: Bacteria > Bacillota > Clostridia > Lachnospirales > Lachnospiraceae > JAVBPB01. The sequence goes on from JAVBPB010000009.1 coordinate 40,403, forward strand.
TTTGGAAATGAAGATGATTTCAGATTATTTTCACTAGTAGAAAAAAGATTTTTAGTTCGAGAATTGTTATCAATGTATAAAACAATGGAATACATGTCAAGCTTAAAGAATATAGGAGACAGGATGTTTCCATACGCACAGGTATACATAAGAGACAATGAAGAAATAGTATTTTATATGAGAGAACCAAAAGATGAAGAATTAGAAAAAAAGTTAAATTACGTAATAAAGTTGTTTGTTCCAATAGATGTAAAACATAAAATTCATTGGATGATAACATATGGAATTATAGGGTTTGAAAATACAATAAAAGTAGAAGAGTTCATAGTATAAAAATATAGATGTAGTACAAATATTTTAATAATAAGTTTTCCAATATAAATAAAATTTTAGGAGGGGAATGTATGTCTTATGATGCATACAAAAGAGAAGAAGTAAACAGAGCATATAAAACACTTTATACAAGAGAAGAACTGGAACAAATGGATTTGTCTGTATTAAAGGAAATCTGTAAAAGAGAAAACATAAAAACCCCAACCATAGGAATGTTAAGTAATAAAGAAGAATTAAGGGAATACATATATAAGCACAGAGGAACTAAAGTATTAAAACAGACTTACATAAAAAAGCTGGAAGAATCAGCAGTTTTACGTCTTCAAGATGCAATAAATAAAGGTAATAAAGAAAAAAGAGATTTAATTAATTTAAAAACCACAGAATTAAGAATATACAAAGGCATAGATTCTTTAACAGGTGAGGATGATAAGTGCTTTATTGAATCAAGTATAGATCTACCAGAATCTAATGTAATTTTAGTAGAAAATCAAAGAACCAATGAAAAAGTAAAGGTAGTAGGAATCCTTAAATTAAAACGTGCCATTGATAAAAATGAATATCAGTTAATTTTAAATAGGGATATGATACTAAATACAGTAAATTCATTTAGATATAAAAACTTTAGTTTAATATTTTTCCCCAAAGAAAGTGTAAATGATGTAGTAAAAATATATAGTAAGATTGACAATAATGGGGATAGCAATAAAATAGTTTTAAACTACATAAAAGTAGACATACCAATGACAATTGTTGAAGAAATACCAGAAACAGAAGAAATATTAATGATAGACTTTGGAAATGCATACACAACAGCAGGAACATACAATCAAAATGCAAAAAGAAGTGAAAGTATAGTTTTTGAAAGTACGAATATAGAAACACAAGATGTTCATAGTGAAAAAGAAAGAGCAGATAGCAAAAAACTATACCCAAGCGTGGTGTCAGTAAAAAGATGCAAAAATGATACGGTGAAATTTTACTATGGTAATGAGGCGTTGGAAAAGCTGAGAGCTAATGGTTACATTCAAAAAAACACAGTAATTTATGGCATAAAACATTTGATAACCAGTCATGAAGAAAATATAGAAGTAAGTGATTCCAATGGAAATATAAGTATAGTAAAAAAAAGCTATATAGTAAAAACATATCTAAATCATGTAATTAAATTATCAGAACAGCAAAATAAAGTAAAATATAAAAACATATACATAAGTTCACCAATAAAGCAAAAAGAATTATATCAAAAAATCTACAGGGAAATGTGCAAAGAAAACAGATATAATCTGGCAAATAACCCAATAGATGAAACTACAGCAATAATGTATAAAAGCATAGACCAATCAGACTATGAAAGATTTGAACCAACAAGCGTGTTAATAATAAATGTAGGTTCACGAAGCAGTGATATAATCAGATACGATTATACAATAGAACTAATGGCAGTAACAAATGCAAGTAAAATAGAAGCAGATGTAAATTATATTTACGGAGATACTAGCTTTGGCGGAGATAGTATTACGTATAGGATTTTACAATATATAAAAGTTAAGCTTGCTAGTTATGTTAACAAAGAAAATCTTAAAAGTAATTTGCAAATATATAAAACAAATAAATATATGCAAAGTGCTGATAGTGAATATACAGATAAAGATATTTTTATAGAAAACTTAGTAAAGGATATCCTAATTGAAAAACATGATAAATCCTATGACCTAAGAAGAAATATGGAATACAGCAATTTAATAAATCAATATAAACAGGCAAACGAAATAATACCAACAAATTTTACAGATTATAAGAAAAAAAATGAAGATGAATACCTAAAGGTAAAAGCCAACTACTATTTATTATGGAATATTGCAGAATCAATAAAAAAACATCTATATGAAACCAGAACAACCTTTGCATATGACATAAGCAAAGAATTTATGGAAACTAATATTGATTCAAATATATTCTATAAAAAATGTAATCTACATGTTAGAAACAAAAATAATGAGTTGGAAACATGGATAGAAAATCCACAAATAATAATACTAAAAGAAGAAATAAACCATTTAATCAAACCAGAAATAAGCCAATTCATAAAAGGTGCAATGAAAACTATAGACGAATACACCTTAGCAGAAATAACTAGAATAAATCTAACAGGACTAAGCTGTAACATAGATTTATTCAGGGAGATAATAAAAGAATACATAGAAGGAAGAAAAGTAAAATCAGAAACAGAAACCAGTTATGACAAAAAACTGATGTTAGTAAATGGAATGACAGAATACGAAGAATCAAAAAAAATAGGGCGGATAAAACCAACAATAAACTATAGTGATATGGCATCACCTTATGAATTAACAGCCCAGATATTTAATGAATCTATGGATGAAGAAATAACCCTTATAAGAAAAGGAGAACTACTGTCAGAAATATATTCTTATATATCAAGAGATATAGAAACTGTAAAAATAGAGTTTAATTTAATAAACATAAATACTAATACCCAGAATGAAATAATTTATTGGATTGATAGTAAAAAGCATAAACAAATCCACTTTGAAACGATAAAAGAGACTTACAAAGTAATAAAACAAGAAGATATTGATACCATAAAAAGCAACGAAGTTAAGCTCTTTATATTTACTCATGAGCAAGAACGTGAGAAAAACTGGGGATTTAATATATTAGAAGTTTCAAGACAGGAAGAAAAGATTTACTGCGGAGGATTAAAATATATACCATTTGAGCCAAGCCAGTGGGAAATAGATTATTTTGATGGGTTAAAGTGATACAAGGTAAAAACGGAGATAAAGAGGTGAAAAGATGCCAAAGAGCATATACCCTAAATTTGCAAAAGGCAGAGTATTAAAAAAGGAAAGCTTAGATGTAATAAGAGACTTTCCAAGGGATTTTGTACAATTAACATATGAGAAATATTCAGATGGTGTAATTCATGGATTTGATATAAATGTGTCAGATAATATGGTTTACATAACAAAAGGTGCAATAAAGCATAAAGGTGAAATAATTATAGCAGAATCAGGTGTATTAGATTTTAATTTATACGGAAAAAATGTATGTGTAAAAATGAAGATAAAAGAACAGGAAGAAACAGAAGATTTTAAAACAATAGGAATAGAGTATAAAATAGATATGGATTATGATTTGAAGGAAAATGAAATAGAATTAGGAAGACTTAATCTGTCAGAGGGAGCAATACTTCGAAAGGATTATACAGGAGTATCGGACTTTAAGACTCAATATAATACGTTAGATATAACAAATGTACTATATGCTTCAATGGGACAGGCAACTATAGCTCCAAAGCTATTGAAAAAATTTGCAGAAACCTTATTAAAATCCAGTGCTTCAAATCCATATGATATAAGTTTTGCCTTTACATGTTTAAATAGTGATGTAATACATTCAGAAAGTATTAATTGTTATCTGTCAAGGAGACTAAATTATAAAGGAACAAAGTTAACAAATGATGAGATATATAAAAGTTTAGTAATGATAACAAGAGGAAGATAGGACTAAAATAAGATTAAATAATTAATAATTGGAAAATAAATTAATTAAAGCTAATAAAAGGTTAAATGTGATTGTTAAAAATAGTAAAATGAAATGAAATAAAAGAATTTAAATGAAAAGAATTAACATAAAAGATATTAAAACAAAAGGAGAGGAGTAAAAAATGTCAGATTCATATGTATTATCTGGAGCAGGTTTAAAATGTACAATGGGAACAACCGAAGCAAAACTAAGTGTAATACCCCCTCATAATGTAAAAATATCAGGTGGAGATCGTGCAAATATAGGTGATTGCAAACCTTTAATAAACATACCACCATTCGGTACATGTAATCCCAAAGGAATGCCATGTACACCAGCATGTAGTATCTGGATGGGAGGGAAAATGGATGTATTAGTAGGAGGAATGCCAGCATTAATAAGTAGTTCAATGGCTCTTTGTCCGGCAGGAGGAGGAGTAATAACAATAACAGACGACGGACAATAATTAAAAATACAAATGTACAGATAAAGATTGTTTATAAAAGAAAGGAGGATTATATGAAAAGATATGGAGATGAAGAGTTTATATATCTAATGAATAACATGGACGAAGAAGATGATGAAATAATAGAAAGTGATTTAATAAGAATAAAAATAGGAAGAGAAGAAGTAGTATTTAAAGAACTTAAGGTATCAAAGTACAACTTCACCATGTTACTTCCAAGAGAATTTAAAGAAATATCCAAACTAATGAAAAGGATAAAATATTCAAAT
>JAVBPB010000044.1:0-37643 GCA_031549965.1 Mobilisporobacter sp.
GTTGTATAATTATTTAATTGTGCAGACCGTCCGATGAGGTGTTTATATTTTTTACAAGACTTGCAAAGGCTTGTAAAAAATATGCCGAGGGAGGGTAAGGCAAACAATTAAATAATTATACAACTGTATTCATCTGAAAAATTTGAAAGACTAAATCAAGGACTTTAATTTAATGTATAATTCGACAACATTTTTCGTTCGTACACAAATCTTTGCAATTCAAAAATTAAAGGATTGATAACATATGATAACAGATATAATAATAATTGGCGGTGGTGCCTCCGGTCTTTTTACAGCCATAATTGCCGCAAAAAATGGGCACAAAGTAACAATTTTGGAACATATGGACAAAATTGGTAAAAAAATACTAGTAACTGGCAATGGAAAGTGCAATTTATCCAACAAGGCACAGGCAAAGGAAATGTATAGAGGAAATAATCCTAATTTTGCTTGGGATGTAATTAATAAATTTAATGTTGAAGACACTGTGAAAGTCTTTAGTGAGCTAGGCATTATGTTGAAAGAAAAAAAAGGGTATCTCTACCCTAATTCTGAGCAGGCTTCTTCTGTTCTTGAAGTTCTAAAATTAGAATTAAAACATTTGGGAGTTAAGATTCATTGCTCAATTAAAATAGAAAGTATACATAAATCAAATGAAAGTTTTGTTATAGAAACAAAAAATGGGGATAGCTGTTATAAATATTTTGGAAAAAAAATTATTTTAGCTACAGGGGGAATGGCAGCTCCTGAAACTGGATCTGATGGAAGTGGATTTAGATTTGCAAAAGAATTTGGTCATAATATTATTAATCCAGTTCCGGCATTGGTTGGATTGAAGGCTGTTGGAGGGTATTTTAAAACCTTAGCAGGGATCAGGACTCAGGCTAAAATTAAGCTTTATGTTAATGATGATTTTGTGATAAGTGATGAAGGAGAATTACAGATTACTAATTATGGAATATCTGGTATTCCGGTATTTCAAGTTAGCAGATATGCTTCAAAGGCAATTAAAAGAAGTCATGTAGTTGTAAAAATTGATTATATACCTAATTTTTCAAGAGAGGAATTGTTTGAATTGCTTAGACAAAGATTTAACAATTCATATAAAACTGTATTGGAAAATTTTATTGGAGTGTTAAATATAAAGCTGGCTCAGGTAATAATTAAGGAAGCATCACTTACTTTTGATCAAAAATCTAAAGATTTAAATGAGAAGCAATTGCTTGAATTGGTTAATGTAATTAAAGAGTTTAAGGTTGTAATTAAAGATACCAATTCATTTTCCAATGCTCAGGTTTGTGCCGGAGGAGTAGATACTAAAGAAATTAATGCAAATACGATGGAGTCAAAAATTGTGAGAGGATTGTATTTTTGCGGAGAAATTATGGATGTAGATGGTGCATGTGGAGGTTATAATTTACAATTTGCATGGTCAACAGGATTTATTGCAGGAATTAATGCAAGTAAAATGTTGGAGGAAGAAAATGATTAGAATTTCAGGTATAAAGCTAAGACCTAATCATACTAATGAAGAATTAATAAATAGTATTATTAAAAAAATAAAAATACAAAATGTAGATATTATTAAATATAATATATATAAAAAATCTATTGATGCAAGGAACAAAAGTGATATTAGAATTGTCTATACTATAGATGTATTAGTAAAAAATGAAGAAAAATTAATTAAAAGAATTAATAATCCTGATGTTACTGTTTCAAAAGATATAATTTATAAATTTAATATAAGTGGAAAAGATATAATTAGTCAAAGACCTGTAATAATAGGCTCAGGACCTGCCGGATTATTTTGTGCGTTAGCACTTTCTGAAAATGGGTATAGGCCAATAGTTATTGAACGGGGAGAAGATGTTGATAATAGAATAAAAAGCGTCAATATTTTTTGGGAGAATAATAAGTTAAATAAGAATTCAAATGTACAATTTGGAGAAGGTGGGGCTGGAACGTTTTCGGATGGAAAGCTTAATACATTAGTTAAAGATGAATTTGGACGAAATAAATATGTTTTACAGGAATTTGTTATGGCAGGAGCCAATGAGGAGATTTTGTACATTAATAAGCCTCATATAGGTACTGATGTGTTAAGGAAGGTAGTTAAAAATCTCAGGCAAAAAATTATTTCATTAGGGGGAGAATTTTATTTTAATTCCTGTGTAACTGATTTTAGAATTAGTAATAATTGTATATCAAAAATAGAAATTAATAATGAAAGAGAAATAGATTGTGAGGTAGTTGTACTTGCAATAGGTCATAGTGCAAGGGATACCTTTGAATTGATATATAATAAGGGAGTAAATATTTCTAAAAAGCCATTTGCAATAGGTGTGAGAATTGAACATCCACAGGAACTTATTAATTTGTCACAGTATGGAAATAATATAGCGGGTCTTCCGGTTGCAGACTATAAGTTAACACATAAATCAAGGAATGGAAGAGGAGTTTATTCTTTTTGCATGTGTCCGGGAGGATTTGTTGTTAATTCTTCTTCAGAGGAAAACTTACTTGTAACAAATGGAATGAGTAATTATAAAAGGGATGAAAAAAATGCCAATAGTGCTTTAATAGTTACTGTTAATCCAGAGGATTTTTTAGAAGATTCGCCATTATCTGGGGTTGAATTTCAACGAAAATGGGAAAGACTTTCTTACGAAATTGGAAATGGAAAAATTCCTGTACAAATGTTTGGAGATTTTAAACGTAATGTAGAAAGTAATTCTTTAGGAGACATTATGCCTAATATGAAAGGAAATTATAAAACTGCAAATTTAAGAGAAAGCTTACCAGAATATGTATGTGAGTCCCTTATTGAGGGAGTTGAAGAATTTAATAAGAGAATAAATGGATTTTCAAGATATGATGCATTAATTTCAGGAGTTGAAACAAGAACTTCTTCCCCTGTAAGAATTATTAGAAATGACTTATTTGAAAGCAATATAGCAGGATTATATCCAGCCGGAGAAGGAGCAGGATATGCAGGTGGAATAATGTCTGCTGCAATGGATGGATTAAAAGTTGCAGAAGCAATTTCAAAAAAGTATAGACCTTAAATAAAAAATATAGTACAATAGACAAAATTAGTTATTATGAAAGGATAATTATGTTAGAACATAGAAATAAACTTAAAGATAAAAAAAGAATTGTAATAAAAATAGGATCTTCGTCATTAACCCATCAAGACACAGGGAATTTAAATTTTACAAAACTTGAACAGCTTATCAGAGCTTTATGCGATTTGAGAAATCAAGGAAAAGATGTGGTACTTGTTACCTCAGGGGCAATTGCTGTTGGAAGAAAAACAATTGGTTTAAATGAAAAGCCTAAAGAAACATCTAAAAAGCAAGCTTGTGCAGCAATTGGTCAAGGAATGCTAATGATGATTTATCAAAAGATTTTTTCTGAGTATAATCAGATAACAGCACAAATACTTATGACTAAAAATACTATGATTAATGATATTAGCAGAAAGAATGCACGTAATACTTTTGATGAGCTGTTAAGTATGGGTGTAATTCCTGTTGTAAATGAAAATGATACTGTTGCAACCGATGAGCTTGGTGATTTTGGTGATAATGATACCTTGTCAGCTATTGTTGCTGCATTAATTCATGCGGATATGCTGATATTGCTTTCAGATATTGACGGATTATATACAGATGATCCCCATAATAATTCAAATGCAAAATTTATTGATTTTGTTGAGGAAATTACAGATGAATTAGCTGATATGGGGAAAGGTTCTTCTACCAGTGTAGGAACAGGAGGTATGGCTACTAAAATCTCAGCAGCTAAAATTGCAACTGATTCTGGGGCAGATATGATAATTGTTAATGGAGAAGATGTTAGTATAATAAACAGACTTCTTTTGGGAGAAAATACAGGAACTTTATTTAAAGCACATAAGAACAAGAATTTTAGTTTAATTGACTACATACAAAACAAAGAATATGAGTAAGTCTATTCTCACTTCGTAAATAATTTATTTTTTAAAGTAAGGAGGCGTATTATGGATTTTAAGATAATTAAAAATTTAGGTTTAGATGTAAGACATGTAAGAGCTATAGATGATGATACGCTTATTATTACTTCAAGAGTTAATTCATTAGTAGATAATTTTTTAATAAATTATTATATATATGATTTAAAAACCAATAAAAGAAAAGAAATATTAGAATCAATAAAAAAGTATGATTTTTTTGAAATAATAAATATGAGTAGTAAGAAAAATATTATTTATTTTAGCACCAGATCAAATAACAATACGCAAAAAGAAATTATTACTATAATGTGTTATGATATTTTAACCGATAAAGTTTCAAATGTGTACGAATACAAAGATAACTTAAGTTTATATGAGGAAGAAAAGGAAGTTAAATTTTTTATACTCAATCATAAATACATGATAATTCAACATGGGTATTTAAAGCCCAGTAACTCAAATGAATATGGTGAAATATCTGACTTTGAAATATATTTAATAGACACTACCACTAATGAAGAATATGAAATAATTGATAACAGATTTATTAATAAAGGAATTGATTCATTTTATAGAATTGGAGATAGTTTATATGCTATAAAACTTGGAAAATCACTTAAGGTAAATAACAGTTGGCAATATTATAATGAAAGTGATATGCATTCTGAATATATTGCAGTATTTAATATACACCAGTTTGTTTCTGACATTATAACTAATCAGAAAAAAATTTACCTTGATATTATAGAAAAAGAAAAATGGGCGAAGACTATAGGTGAAATGATCTTTGTAGATAATTATTTAATTTATAATAAAACAGAATATCCTTCTATGAAGGAGGAGTATGTTTTCTATAATATTAAAGATAAGTCAGTATTAAGCTGGATGGATGTCGATTTGGAATATAAAGATGCTAAAAATATTAATCAGATCATAATAAATCATAGTCCATATATATTACTTAAAAATGATGGTATAAATGAGCTAATTGATTTAAAAAATAATAATCAAATTATTGTAATAAGTAATAAAGGTGAATTTAAAGAGGCATTTAATGATATAATGATTTTTCAAAAGGATAAAAAAGGTCTATTTAATAGAACTCCTAAAACAGAGGTTTATTTTTACCCCAATTTTTCTCCATTATTAAAGGAAAAGGGTATTTTATCCGGATGTGTAAACAGTGGTAATAATATTGTATTGATTATTAAATAGAAAAGAGGGCCATTATGAAAAAAGATTCTAAATTTAAAGAAGTTTTACGACTTTTGCTGGTTGTTCTTATTATTTGTACGGTTTTTTCAGCTGTAAGTATATATATTCTTACCCAGTTTTCAGTATAAATTATTAATAATTAGGAAGGAAATAATTATGACCGATGAAGATATTAAAAGAATTAATGTATTATATAATAAATCTAAAGCAGAAGGATTAACAGAGGAAGAAAAAGAAGAACAAAGGCTGTTAAGACAGGAATACATTAACGCTATGAGAAATAATTTAAGAGGAACATTAAATTCAATTAAAGTTTTAAATCCAGATGGAACTGTTACAGAATTGAGTAAAAAAAATGTGCAATAGTAAAAAAGAAATTAGAAATGCAATATTAGAAAGCAGGAAAAGCTTAAGTCAGACATTTATATCTGATAATAGCCTAATAATTTCACAAAAATTATTTAATATGGACATTTATATTAACTCAAGTATAATATACATATATATGGGAGTTAATGGAGAGGTTAACACAGAAACAATAATTAATCACTCCATAAAAGAAGGAAAAAAAGTTGCACTTCCCAAAATAACTAATAAAAAAATGGATTTTTTTTATATAAGTAATTTAGATCAATTAGAAAAAGGTTTTTTTAATATACCAGAACCTGTTACAAATGATTTGGCCTTTTGTAATAATGGGCTCATGATTATGCCGGGTCTGGCATTTGACAAAGAATTTAATCGTATAGGTTATGGTGGAGGATATTATGATAAATATTTGTCAAATTATAAGAATTTTTGCAAGTTGGGACTATCATTTGAATTTCAAATTATTGAAAATATTAAAAAAGAGGAACATGATATATTATTAGATTATATAGTTACTGAACAAAATATTTTTGTAAAAGATGGAGGTATGGTATGATTGATTTAAACGCTATTGGATTAAAAGCAAGAAATGCGTCCTATATAATTGGTAATTTAGGTGTAGCTAAAAAAGATGAAGCACTTAAAGCGGTTGCTAGAGAGCTAGTTGAAAATACAGAGGATATTATTAAAGCAAATGCAATTGATCTCGAAAATGCTATTACAAATGGAATGAAGGAGTCTTTAATAGACCGATTATCCCTTAATAAAGAAAGAATCGAATCAATGGCAGATGGACTTATTAAACTTACATTATTAGAAGATCCAATTGGTGAGATATTATATATGAAGGAAAGACCAAATGGACTTATGATTGGTCAAAAAAGAGTTCCTCTTGGTGTTATTGGAATTATTTACGAATCACGTCCTAATGTAACAGCAGATGCTTTTGGTTTATGTTTTAAATCAGGTAATGTAGTTATTTTAAGGGGGGGAAGTGATGCAATAAATTCTAATCTAAAAATTGTTGAGGTTATAAAAAATGCCTTAAAAAAAATAGATATATGTGAAGATGTAATTCAACTATTAGAAGATACCAGCAGAGATACAGCAAAGGAATTAATGCGATTGAACAAATATATTGATTTGTTAATTCCAAGAGGTGGTGCAGGATTAATTAAAACGGTAATAGAAAATAGTACTATTCCTGTAATAGAAACGGGAACAGGTAACTGTCATATATTTGTTGATGAATCGGCTGATTTGAATATGGCACTTGATATAATTCATAATTCAAAAACTCAAAGATTAGGTGTTTGTAATGCTTTGGAATCATTGGTTTTACATGATAAAATAAGTAAGGAATTTTTACCTTTGTTAGCTAAAAAACTTGATAATGTAGAACTTAGAGGAGATGAAAAAGTAAAAGCAATTCTAAATGAAATAACCTTAGCAACTGAGGAGGATTTTTATGAGGAATATTTAGACTTAATTCTGTCCATAAAAGTAGTTTCAAATATTGATGAAGCAATTGAACATATAAACAAATACAGTACAAAGCACTCAGAAGCTATTATTACGAGTGATTATAATAATTCTCAAAAATTTCTAAACCGAATTGATTCAGCAGCAGTTTATGTTAATGCTTCAACAAGATTTACAGATGGTTATGAATTTGGATTCGGGGCAGAAATTGGAATAAGCACTCAAAAGCTTCATGCAAGGGGTCCGATGGGACTTAAAGAGCTTACAACTACAAAATATATAATTTATGGCAATGGTCAGATTAGAGGTTAAACATTTGTAAAAATACAGAAAGGAGTATCCAGACAATGAAAACTTTGCTAATAATTAATCCTAATGCCGGAAAAAAGCAAATACAACAAAAACTTTATGAGATAATTAAAATTTTTTCTCAAAATGGGCACTTAGTTACAGTTTACCCAACTCAAAAGAAATTAGATGCAACTGATATAGTAGTTAATATAAAGGAAGAATTTGATTATATAGTATGCTGTGGCGGAGATGGAACACTTAATGAAGTAATATCTGGGATGATGATGCTATCTAAACGTCCATTGTTAGGATATATTCCGTGTGGAACTACAAATGATGTTTCTTCTAGTTTAGGACTTAAGAACAATTGTATTGAAGCTACAAATGATATTTTAGAGGGAAAACCCTTTTCGTATGATGTAGGAGAATTTAATGGAAGATTTTTTTCATATATAGCATCTTTTGGAATGTTTACAAATATTTCATATACAACACCTCAGCCTACTAAGAATGCTATCGGCAAGTTTGCATATTATTTTGAAGGTATAAAGCATCTTACAGATATAAAAGAACATAATGTGACCTTAGAATATGAAGGACAGATTATTGAAGATAAATTTATTTTTGGTTCAATTTCAAATACCAGATCTATTGCCGGGTTTCTTGAACTTAAGGAAGAGGATGTAGAGTTAAACGATGGAGTTTTTGAAGTTATGCTTGTTAAAGCCCCAAGAAATGCGGAAGAAACCATTAAAATTGTTAAAGGAATAATTGACCAGAATTATAAAGAAGGCAATGTATTATTTTTTCATACTTCAGAAATAAACATTTATTCAGAAGATAACATCCGATGGTGCTTAGATGGCGAAGATGGAGGCTTTCATAAAAATTGTCATATAATTAATTATCAAAAAAGTATTAATTTTATTATTAATAATTAATTCTCTTTGGAGAGTATGACAATTAACATAAAAAATTCATGCAGCATATAGTTTATTACAATAAAAACCGTCTGTTACATGAATTTTTTTAAAAGTCTCATTTTTTAGTTATGAATCTAACAGCATTTGTGCAAAAGAAATAGGCACAGTCTTTATTTCACTATATGTTTCATCTTGATTATAAAGGGGTAATACAAATTTAGCTTCGTCAAAAACAGTTTCAACAGTTAAAGCTGGTTGAGCAAAAGTCTCAGAAAAATACTGAACAGTATTTCCGCCAGAATCACCCTCTCCAATTTCTTCTTCTGGTTTACTTAATGTGTAACCAGTTATCTCGCTTAATTTTTCTGCAAGCTCTAATTGCCTGTCATTATATTCCTTAGGCATTGCAGCTCTATGGTAAAAGATTTCCTTTCCTCTTGAATGAAAATCAATATACCCTATTATAGGCATACTATGAAAAACATTAATTAGTGCCTGAGTTTCATTTTCCGATGCAGGAGTATCATTTTCAAATTTTACTTTAAAACTTTTTGCAGGAAAGTTTCTATTAATATCAATTCCTCTTGCATTATATTTCCAATATTGATATGGAATGTTTAAATTTTTTGCCTGTGTTTGATATTCATAATTTCGTATTTTTGAAAAACCCATAAGAGATACCATGTATCCGTCAGGATTAAGTAATGGAATAAAATATAGTGACACTTCCTTTAATAACTTTTCTAAATTATATCCCCAAAGAGTGTTGCAATTGGTATAAGCTATTAATATATCTTCAATAATCTTCATTAAAACTATTGTATTTATTGTTTCTCTTGCGTGTACTCCGGCGGTAAATAAAACAGCTTTGTCTCCTGTGCCTATTCTTAGCATTGGTATTAATCTGTTATCATGTGAAGAGCCAATTATAGCTAACTTGGCAATGTTTTTGTACTTATTAGCAAAATCGTTTAAGTCCCTTGTAAGATCGTAATAATAATATGGTGTGTTTAGATTTATTATTGACATAGTTCTCCTAATACTTTTTTATATTATATGCTAAATTTTATTATTAATTAACTTATTTAGAAAATTTGTACTATTTCTTCTGTTTATGGGTGACAACATAATACTTAATTTTGCAGATTTTTAACGTTGCTTATGTGAGTTGTCAAATATGTATAAAAAACATTATATTAAATATATTAAATTTTAAAATTTAACAAAATATTTTTTATAAAAGGACATGTGTCCTTTTATAATATGTGCAATTGTTATATAATCCTAAATATAGCAATAATAAGAAATTTTATAACTTAATTATAAAATTTAGGCGGTTAGTGCATATTATAGGCATATTAATCTAAAAAAGGAGAACAAATATGAACAGGAGAATATTTCTTATAGTATTAGATAGTTATGGGATAGGAGAAATGCCAGACTCAGGTGATTTTGGAGACAAAGGTGCTAATACACTGGGAACTATTACAAAATCAAAAGAATATTTTACCCCTAATATGGGAAAATTAGGACTATTTAATATTGATGGTGTTGACTATATGGAAAAGGAACAATGTCCTTTTGGTTCATTTGGCAGAATGGCAGAAGCTTCAATTGGTAAGGATACTACAATTGGTCATTGGGAAATAGCAGGAATTGTTTCAAAAAAACCATTGCCAACCTATCCTAATGGATTTCCTGATGAAATTTTGGAGAAATTTAAAAAGGCTACGGGACGTAATGTTATTTGCAATAAGCCATATTCTGGTACGGATGTAATTAATGACTATGGTAGCGAACATTTAAAAACAGGAGATTTAATTGTGTACACATCAGCAGATAGCGTGTTTCAAATTGCAGCTCATGAAGATGTTGTACCCATAGAGGAATTATATAGATATTGTGAGATTGCCAGAGAAATCTTAACTGGAGAACATGGTGTTGGAAGAGTAATTGCAAGACCATTTACAGGGGATGAGGGTCAGTTTAAAAGAACATCCAACAGACATGACTATTCTTTAATGCCTCCTAAAGATACTATGCTTGATGCACTTGTTAATGCAGGTTTAAAAACCTATGGTGTAGGAAAGATTTTTGATATTTTTGCAGGAAAAGGAATACAACATACTCAAAGAATTGTAAATAATGAAGATGGAATGGAAAAAACTATAGAGCTTTTGAAAGAAGATTTTAATGGACTTTGTTTTGTGAATTTGGTAGATTTTGATATGGTTTACGGACATCGTAACGATATTGACGGGTATGCTAAAGCTGCTACTGTATTTGATGGTCAGCTAAAAACATTTATGGATGGAATGAAAGATGAAGATATTCTTATGATTACAGCAGATCATGGATGTGACCCTGGATTTAAGGGAACGGATCATACAAGAGAACATACACCATTATTAGTTTATGGGAAGGATATTAAAAGTAGTGTTTCTCTTGGAACAAGAAGCACATTTTCAGATATAGCAGCTACTATTCTTGATATATTTGAAGTTGAAAATAATACAGATGGAACAAGTTTTAAAGAATTAATAATGAATAAGTAGGAGGAAAAATGGACTACCAACTATTAGTAGAAAAAGCTTATGAAGCTCAAGAAAAAGCGTATACGCCTTATTCAAATTTTTGTGTGGGAGCTGCACTTTTATCAAAAAGCGGTAAAATATATTTAGGATGCAATATTGAAAATGCATCCTATACACCAACAAATTGTGCGGAACGTACAGCATTTTTTAAAGCAGTTTCAGAGGGAGAAAGAGAATTTTTGGCTATTGCAATTGTAGGTAATGAAAGGTCAAAAACTCCAAAGGAAGATGAATTTTGTGCTCCATGCGGGGTTTGCAGACAGGTTATGATGGAATTTTGTGTACCGGATGAATTTAAGGTTATACTAGCAAACAGAACCGACAACTATAAAGTACTAACTCTGGAAGAACTTTTACCAATGGGTTTTGGACCGGAGAATCTTAAAAAGAAATAGGACAGGAGGAGAAGACTTGGGATATGTAATAGAAATGAATCATATTACCAAACAATTTGGTAATTTTAAAGCAAATGATGATATTACTTTACAGGTAAAAAAAGGAGAAGTTCACGCACTTCTTGGTGAAAATGGAGCAGGAAAATCAACTTTAATGAGTATTCTTTTTGGTTTATATCAGCCAGAGATGGGAGAAATACTTATTAATGGAAAAAAGGCAAAAATTAATAATCCAAATGATGCAAACGCCTTAGGTATTGGAATGGTACATCAGCATTTTAAACTGGTGCATAATTTTACTGTTTTAGAAAGTATTGTACTAGGACGTGAAACTACAAATTCAGGAATCCTTCAAATGGAACCTGCAAGAAAAAAAATAATGGAATTAAGTGAGAAATATAAATTTAAGATTGATCCAAATGCTTATATTTCAGATATTACAGTTGGTATGCAGCAAAGAGTTGAAATATTAAAAATGCTTTACTATGACAGTGAGATTTTAATTTTTGATGAGCCAACAGCAGTATTAACACCACAAGAAATCAGCGAATTAATGAAGGTTATGAGGCAATTGGTAGATGAAGGAAAATCAATTATATTCATAACACATAAATTAAATGAAATTAAAGAAATAGCAGACAGATGTAGTGTTCTTCGTAAGGGTAAGTATATTGGTACAATAGAAGTAGCAAATACTTCAAAAGAAGCAATGTCTGAAATGATGGTTGGAAGAAAGGTTAATTTTGTTGTTGAAAAGAAACCTGCTAAAATTGGAAAGCCTGTACTTGAAGTAAAGAATTTAACTATTAAATCAAAGAATAGCGGTAAGAACATAATAAATGATGTATCATTTGAAGTACGTGGCGGAGAAATCTTATGTGTTGCCGGAATCGACGGAAATGGTCAATCTGAACTGGTTTATGGCATAACAGGACTAATGCCTATAAATGAAGGAAAAATAATATTAAATGGAAAAGATATTACTAAAGAAAGCATTAGAAAAAAATGTCTTGATGGTTTAGCTCATATTCCAGAAGACAGGCACAAACATGGATTGGTATTAGATTATACATTACAGGAGAATTTAGTTCTTCAAAGTTATTATACAAACCGTTTCCAAACAAATGGTTTCCTTAAATTTGAAGCCATTAAAGAGTATGCAAAAGGCTTAATTGAAAAATTTGATATTCGTTCAGGTCAGGCTGAAAACAGTATTGTAAGAGGTATGTCGGGAGGAAATCAGCAAAAGGCTATCATTGCAAGGGAGTTAGACAGAAATCCTGAAATTATTATTGCAGTTCAGCCGGTTAGAGGACTTGATGTAGGTGCTATTGAATATATCCATAAACAGTTAATTGCTCAAAGGGATGCAGGAAAAGCAGTACTTTTAATATCACTTGAACTGGATGAAGTTATGAATGTAAGTGACAGGATTGTTGTTATGTATGAAGGTGAACTGGTTGCAGATGTAGATCCTAAGAAAGTATCAGTTTCAGAACTTGGTCTTTATATGGCTGGAACAAAAAAGGAGGGTAAATGATGAAATCAAAAAATAAGATAGTATTAAATGAAAATGCATTAATAAGCTTTTCATCTTCTATATTAGCCATAATTGCCGGTTTATTATTTGGTCTTATTATCCTTTTTATCAGTAATCCAAGTCAGGCTCTTTCTGGGTTTGCTATGATTATTCAGGGTGGATTTACAGATGGAATAAAAGGCATTGGACAAACTCTTTATATAGCAACACCAATTATTATGACAGGTTTATCAGTAGGATTTGCATTTAAAACAGGGTTGTTTAATATTGGTGCATCTGGACAGTTTACAATGGGAGCTTTTGCAGCTATATTTGTGGGAGTAAAAGCAGATTTTTTACCAGATAGTATTCACTGGCTTGTTGCTTTACTTGCAGCAATGGTTGCAGGTGCTTTATGGGGAATGGTACCTGGTCTTTTAAAAGCATTTTTAAATGTAAATGAAGTAATAGCATCTATTATGATGAACTATATAGGTATGTATCTTGTTAATATGATGATTGTAAGAAATGTATATGATCAAATTAAAAATCAGTCAATGCCGGTGGCTTCATCAGCAAACTTACCTAAAGGCGGAATGGATAAGCTTTTTGAAGGTACTAATTTAAATATAGGAATTTTTATAGCAATTTTATTCGTAATTATTATTTATGTTGTTTTAAACAAGACTACTTTTGGTTATGAACTAAAAGCATGTGGTCAAAACCGTAATGCCAGTAATTATGCAGGTATTAATGCTAAGAGAAATATTGCACTTTCTATGACAATAGCAGGTGGACTTGCAGGTATTGGTGGAGCTTTATTATATCTTGCAAACTCAGGAAGATATTTACAAGTTCTTGATGTTATAGCAAGCGAAGGATTTACAGGAATATCTGTTGCATTATTAGGTCTTTCAAATCCTGTTGGTGTTTTATTTGCCGGTTTATTTATTGGACATATTACAGTTGGCGGTTACAACATGCAGTTATTTGATTTTGTTCCAGAAATTATTGATATGATTATTGCAGCAATTATATATTGTGGTGCATTATCACTTATATTCAAAATGTTGTTACGTAAACTTTTAGCTAAATTTAGAAAGGGGGATAACAAATAATGAGCGTTTTATATTTTATAATACAACAAACCATGTATTTTGCAATCCCGCTTTTAATTGTAGCATTAGGTGGAATGTTTGCAGAGCGAAGCGGTGTTATTAACATAGCCTTAGAAGGTATTATGGTTATGGGAGCATTTGTTGGAATATTCTTTATTGGATCTGTGGGAGATTCAATGAGTGGTCAGGCTCTACTTATTTTAGCTATAATAATTTCAGGTGCAACCGGAGGAATTTTCTCATTATTACATGCTTTTGCATCAATTAATATGAAAGCAGATCAAACTATTAGTGGTACTGCACTTAATATGTTTGCACCAGCTTTTGCTATATTTGCTGCCAGAATGATTCAGGGAGTACAGCAGGTACAATTTACAGACACATTCCATATTGATAAAGTTCCTGTACTTGGAAGTATTCCAATTATTGGAGATATGTTTTTTAGTAATTGTTATATCACAACTTATGTAGGTTTAATTATATTTTTAGTTGCATCATTTGTAATAAATAAAACAAGGTTTGGTTTAAGACTTAGAGCTTGCGGAGAACATCCGGGTGCAGCAGATTCTGTAGGTATTAATGTTTATAAAATAAGGTATTCGGGTGTAATTATTTCAGGTGTTTTAGCTGGTATTGGTGGTTTAGTGTTTGTAGTTCCAACTTCAACTAACTTTAACGCAACAGTAGCAGGATATGGTTTCTTAGCATTAGCAGTATTAATCTTTGGACAATGGAGATGTAATAAGATATTTTTAGCTGCATTTTTCTTTGGTATTATGAAGACATTGGCAAGTGCTTACTCTGCAATCCCTGTAATAAAATCATTACCTTTACCTAATGAAGTTTACAAAATGATTCCATATATTGCTACTTTAGTTGTATTGGTATTTTTATCAAAGAATTCTCAAGCTCCAAGAGCAGAAGGAATACCTTATGATAAAGGAAGCAGGTAATTTAAGGAGATAGGAGATAGATATGAGAATTTATGATTTGATTATAAAAAAAAGAAATGGTAATGTATTGACAGAAGAGGAAATCAATTATATTATTAAAGAATATGTAGATGGAAATGTACCAGATTATCAAATGTCAGCTTTTTTAATGGCAGTATATTTTAAAGGTATGACAGAAAAAGAAACTCTTTATATGACTAATGCAGTAGCTCACTCAGGTGATATGGTGGATTTGTCAAAAATAGAGGGAATTAAAGTAGATAAGCATTCTACAGGTGGGGTTGGAGATAAGACAACACTTATTATTGCACCTATTGTTGCAGCTTGTGGAGTTAAAGTGGCTAAAATGTCTGGAAGAGGTCTTGGACATACTGGAGGAACAGTAGATAAAATGGAATCAATTCCAGGGATGAAAACCTCACTTTCAGAAGAAGAATTTTTTGATGTTGTTAATAAAGTAGGCTTTAGCGTTATAGGACAGACTGGTAATTTAGCACCTGCTGATAAAAAGCTATATGCACTTCGTGATGTTACTGCAACTGTAGACAGTATTCCTTTAATTGCAGTGTCAATTATGAGTAAGAAGCTGGCAGCAGGAAGCGATTGTATACTTCTTGATGTAAAGACCGGAAGCGGTGCATTTATGAAAACAGTAGAAGATTCTATTGCACTTGCTAAAGAAATGGTTTCTATTGGTGAGAATGCTAATAAGAGAACAGTAGCCTTAATTACTGATATGGATATACCTCTTGGACGTAATATTGGTAATAGTTTAGAAGTAATAGAAGCGGTTAATACTCTAAAAGGTGAAGGGCCAGATGACTTATTTGAAGTTTGCATTGAACTAGCCAGCAATATGCTATATCTTGCAGGTAAAGGTAATATAGATGAATGTAAAAAGATGGCAAAATCAACAATTGAAGATGGAAGTGCTTTAGACAGATTAATTGAAATGGTAGAAGCACAAGGTGGTGATTCTTCAGTAATTAAAGATACCAATAACTTTGCTAAAGCTAAGTTTAGTATGGATGTAGTTGCTAAATCAGCAGGTTACATTACATTTATGGATACTGAAAAATGTGGAATTGCCTCATCTATGCTTGGAGCAGGACGTGAAACAAAAGATAGTATAATAGATTATAGTGCAGGTATTATAATTAACAATAAAGTTGGAGATTATGTTAAAGAAGGCCAGATTATTGCTACATTATATGCAGATAAGGAAGAACTCTTTGAAGCTGCCGGTAAAAAGTATGTGGAAGCTATAACTATTGAAGATAAAGAACCAGATAAAATGCCTCTTATATTTGCAAGAGTTACTAAAGAACAAATTGAAAAATTCTATTAAAAGGAGATAAGTTATGACTAATAAAGAGATTTTAAGCCATGTTGACCACACATTATTAAAAGCTTTTGCTACATGGGAAGATATTAAAAAGATTTGTGATGAAGCAATTGAATCTGGTACAGCTTCAGTATGCATACCTCCATGTTATATTAAGAGAATAAATGACACTTATGGAGATAAGGTTAATATTTGTACTGTTGTAGGATTCCCATTAGGATACAGTACAACACCAGCTAAAATTGCAGAAGTTGAACAGGCCATAAAAGATGGTGTATCTGAAATTGACATGGTAATTAATATTACAGATGTTAAAAACGGAGAGTTTAAAGCAGTTGAGGATGAAATTGCTGCATTAAAAAAAGCAGCCGGTGATAAGATATTAAAGGTTATTATCGAAACATGTTACTTAACTGATGAAGAAAAAATTAAGATGTGTGAGGCAGTTACAAATGCTGGTGCAGATTATATTAAAACTTCAACAGGTTTTGGAACAAACGGAGCAACTCTATCAGATATCAATCTGTTTAAAGCTAATATTGGCAGTAATGTTAAAATGAAAGCTGCCGGTGGAGTTAAAACAGTATTAGATATGGAAGCTTTTATTAATGCAGGATGTGATCGCATTGGTACAAGTTCCGCAATAGAAATATTAAAAGGTAATCAAACAAATGATTATTAAAAACCAGGGAGGAAACAAAATGAAAAAAAAGATTATTAGTATTTTATTAACACTTAGTTTAGTTGCCAGCATGGCAGCATGTGCTAAGAAACCAACAGCAGATTCAGATTCAGGCACAGATACAAAAAGCGGATATGAATTAGCACTAATTACAGACGTTGGTACAATTGATGACAAGTCCTTTAATCAAGGTTCATGGGAAGGTCTTGAATCATATGCAAAAGAAAACAACATTACTCACAAGTACTACAAACCAGCTGAAAAATCAGATGAAGCATGTTTAAATGCTATTGATTTAGCAGTAAAAGGCGGAGCTAAAGTTATTGTTTGTCCTGGATTTTTATTTGAAGTGCCAATTTTTACAGCACAAGACAAATATCCTGATGTAAAATTCATTTTTATCGATGGTGCTCCACATAATGGAGATTACAATGTTGTAGTAAAAAATAATGTACTTTCAATATTCTATGCTGAAGAACAAGCAGGTTACCTTGCAGGATATGCAGCAGTAACTGATGGATACAGAAAATTAGGATTTATGGGTGGTATTGCAGTTCCAGCGGTTGTTCGTTTTGGATATGGATATATTCAAGGAGCAGATGCAGCAGCAAAAGATTTAGGATTAGCTAAAGATGAAGTATCAATTAAATATACTTATGTAGGAAACTTTGACGCTTCTCCAGAAAATAATGCAAAAGCAGCAGCATGGTACAATGAAGGCCTTGATGTTATATTTGCTTGCGGTGGCGGTGTTGGTAACTCTGTTATGAAAGCTGCTGAAACTGCTGGAAAAGTTGTAATTGGTGTAGACGTTGACCAATCAGGTGAATCTACTACAGTTATTACATCAGCTATGAAAAACTTAAAAAAATCAGTTTATGATGCAGTTAAAAGCTACTACGGTGGTACTTTTGAAGGTGGAAAATCTATAACTTTAGATGCTTCTCAATCAGGTATTCAATTACCAATGAGCACTTCAAAATTCAAAACATTTAACCAAGCAACATATGATGATTTATACAAAAAATTAGTTGATGGAACTATAAAAGTACAAAATGACAAGGTAGCCGATGATGCAACCGGAGTACCAGTAGAACTTGTAAAGGTAGAATCAATTAAGTAATTATGAATAAAAAGCTTAGTATTAAGAATTGCCTTATTGCACTTCTTGGGATTTTCTTCATAGGTGTAGGGGTAGCATTTAATGCAATGGCACATTTAGGTAATGATCCAGTGGGTATTTTTTATGATGGTATAAGAAATACCCTGGGACTTACCCAGGTTCAGCTAGGAGCGGCATCCTACCTAGTGAACATTTTATTAGCAGTACTATTAATTTTTATAGGTAAAAAATATTTAAATTTAGGAACATTAATATATATACTTCCTTATGGCTTATTTGTAAATGTGGGAACATATTTTTACTCTAAAATATTTGTTGAGGAGCTTCTTTTAAATCAAATTATTGCTGCTACAATCGGTTGCTTTTTAATATTTTTAGGTGTTGCTATATTTATTGCAGTAGATATTGGTCTTGATCCTATGACAGGGGTAACAATGGTACTAAGAGACAAGCTAAAATGGGATTATAGAAGAGCTAAAATATTATTTGACTTAAGTTTAACCCTAGGTGGATTTTTATTAGGCGGAAAACTTGGAGTTATTACAGTAATAACAGCTTTATCAGGAGGACCGATTATACAATTTATTGCAAGCAGGCTTTCAAAGATTATCAAAAATTAGTTTTGATTCTTTGTAATAGGAGATGATTTAATGCAACAAAAATATCTGTATCAAGTACTTCCGTTTTTAAAGGATATTAATGCTAAAAGAAGAGAACAAATTGAAAATTATTTTACAAGTGCACCAGTTTGGCTTATGGATTCTTTTCAAATTGTTGAAATGGATATGGGCGTTACATTTGTTCATGAAAATGAGATTGTAGATACTATTTATATAATTTGTAAGGGGCTTATTAAGGCTATAGACTACAGTGTTTTTGGTATTGCTTTTGATTTTATGAGATTTGATGGATTATATGCAATGGGTGGAATGGAAGTAGTTATGGATTTGGACAGATATATGACAACACTTCAAACAGTAACACCATGTATTATTATAACTATTCCAAAATCAAAGTTTGAAAAATGGTTAAAGACTGACAGTAAGGCTTTAAAACAAGAGGCTAAAGCTGTTGGTGAATATTTGCTTGAGCAGGGTCGTACAGTAAGAGCTTTTTTATTCTTAAAAGGATCAGATAGATTATGTATGTTATTAATGCAAAGATATGAAAACTTTGCAAAAAAAGATGAAATATTTGAAATTTCTAGTACACGTCAAGAATTATCAGAAGAATCCGGTTTATGTGTTAAAACAATCAATCGTTCCATTAAAAAATTAGAAGAACAAGGCCTTATTGGCAGAAAAGGTAATAAGATTACAATTGACAAGACTCAATTTTTAAAAATTAAGGAGGTTGTTTTGTCAATTATTGATAGATAGGCTTATTTAAAATGTATGGAGGTATTTATATGAGTAAACAATACGAAAAATTAAAAAAATGTTTAGAGAGTATTAAGTCAAAGGTGGATTTTTCACCTGAAGTTGGAATTATATTAGGTTCTGGTCTTGGAGATTATGCAGACGGTATAAAAATCGAAGCAACTATAGAATATACGGATATAGAAGGATTCCCTACATCAACAGTCGCAGGGCATAAGGGAAGATTTGTATTTGGTTATGTCGGAACTACTCCAGTTGTAATTATGCAGGGCAGGGTTCATTATTATGAGGGTTATCCAATGTCTGATGTGGTTCTGCCAACTAGGCTTATGGGGCTTTTAGGTGTTAAGAAGTTAATTCTTACTAATGCTGCCGGCGGGGTAAATTTTGACTATTCTCCTGGTGACTTTATGCTTATAAAGGATCATATAACAACTTTTATACCAAGTCCTTTAATCGGTGAAAATATGGATGAGTTGGGTGTAAGATTTCCTGATATGAGTGATGTTTATAATGCTGAACTAAGAGAAATTATTAAGAAAACAGCTAAAGAATTAGATATACCTTTGCAAGAAGGTGTTTATATGCAATTTAGTGGCCCAAATTATGAAACACCGGCTGAAATTAGAATGTGTCGTACGCTTGGTGGAGATGCTGCTGGAATGAGTACAGCTTGTGAAGCTATGGCGGCAAATCATATGGGTATTAAGGTATGTGGTATTTCATGTATTACGAATTTAGCTTGTGGCATGTCAAGCGAACCTCTTAGTCATCAGGAAGTTCAAGAAACTGCGGATAGAGTTTCTAAAATGTTTAAGGAGCTTTTGACTAAGGTTATTGAAGAGATTGCATAATTGGTGAATAGAAATTTAAGTTAATATCGTCAATTTAAGGTTTTTGTGTAAAGTACGCATTGCCATTTAGATACGCCACCTCAGAAAAACATTATAATATATGAAAAAATCAGATAAGCCAAATGATTTTTTCATAAATTATAATGTTTTTCTGAGGGAATTGCATATATTTGACATAGGTAGGCATGCATAAATGTCTTGTTCTACATAAACTTTCTTTAATCTCATGGTATTTTGATTCAATGCCCCATCTCATAAAGTAAAGTACTTTAAAATCTCCATAGTAAGATCTTCATCAGGTATATTTGTTACTAGCACTTCATTCTCTGTTTCTGTAAGAGGAAGGCGTAATACTCTTAATTTATAGGTCTTATTTTCCCATTTATATTCAACCCAGTTATCTCCATAAGGTGCATCAGCCACTTCCTTTAATACACCTGTTTTTTCATTTTTATTGCGATTATATTATAAAAATTTTGAAGCATTTCTCTTGATTATGTTTATTAACCGACACTTCTGTTACTAATTAAAGCTTCAACGATTGATTGCAGTGAATAGTAACGATAAAATAAGAAACTGATAAATAATTTAAGATAGTATTGATTGCACTCTATTAGTGATGATATAATGTTAATAACAATGACTTATTCTTTCTGATTATTTTGTTTTGGTTGACTAATTATATCAGAATTGGAGAATCGTTTTTTTGCAAACATTAAAAATATAACAATTTAAATAAAATATGTAGTGAAATACTTTACACTGACAACTAAGAAAGGGATGTAGATAAAGTGAAAAAAGTGCTTCCAATTGGAAATGACTCATTTTTGACTATAAGAGAAAATAATTGGTATTATATTGATAAGACTTTGATGATAAAGGACTTTATTGAATATCAGGATACAGTAGCCTTAATAACTCGTCCAAGACGTTTTGGAAAAACAATTAATATGACAATGTTAAGGGAATTTTTTGATATTACAAAAGATAGTAGAACTATGTTTGATGGTCTTCAAATTATGAATACAAAGTATGCAAAACATATTAACTCAAGGCCAATAATCTTTTTTTCATTTAAGGACTGTACCGGAAGAACTAAAGAAGAGTTAAAATTAAGCTTGATGAAAGAATTATTAAAAGAATATGTAAGATATAGCATTTTATTTGATAATAACATTGATAAATCAGATGTTTATGTGAAAATTTTTTATAATAATCTATTAGTACTTCAAAATCAGTCTGCGTCCCTTAGTGAAATAAGATTTTTTTTAGAAGAAATAATAAGAGTAGTATATAGTTTTTATAAAATCACTCCTATTTTGCTTATAGATGAGTATGACCAGCCAATTTTAAGCAGTTATGAGAATGGATATCGAGAAGAACTTCGAGATTTCTTTTCTGTTTTATATGGTTCTGCATTAAAAGGTAATGAATATTTAGGTCAGGCGTTGCTAACTGGAATACAACGAGTAGCCAAAGAAAGTATTTTTTCCAAATTAAATAATATGATTGTATATACAGTAACGGATGAACATTATGCTAAGTATTTTGGCATTACCAAAGAAGAAACAAATGACTTGTTAGAGATATTTGATTTGAAATTGACAAATGAGGTAAAACAACAATATGATGGATATATTTTTGGTGGTATAGAAATGTACAATCCTTGGTCAATTTTAAATTATGCCAGTAGAAAGAAGCTTGATTGCTACTGGGTTAATACATCAACTAATTATTTAGTCAGAGAGGCATTAAAAAGTGCTGATGAAAATTTTATGGAAGAATACTATCAACTGATTGAAACAGGATGTATTGAAGTGGGGGTCAAGCTTGATACATCTTTTATAGAATTAGCAAATGGGTATACATTATGGGGATTAATGATAAATTCAGGATATCTTACAATTACAAATAATGATGATAATCTGCTTAAATGGGTACGCATTCCAAATGATGAGGTTAAATCAGAATTTTTGTCAATTATAGCAGAGCAAGCTAATATGGAAGCTTCTGATTTAGAAAAAATGTTTAAATATTTATTGAATCAGGATTTAAAAAACTTCATTAAAGTTTATCAAA
Organism: Mobilisporobacter sp.; assembly: GCA_031549965.1. GTDB lineage: Bacteria > Bacillota > Clostridia > Lachnospirales > Lachnospiraceae > JAVBPB01. The sequence continues at coordinate 22,319 of JAVBPB010000044.1, forward strand.
GTTTGATTTTATCTTGTACTAGCTATCATGATGCAAAAGAAAATGCATATCATATGTTGTTTTTAGGCATGTGTATTTCTTTAAGTAAGATTTATAAAATATCCAGTAATATAGAAAGTGGACATGGACGTCATGATATTCGATTAGAATCTCTATCAAAAGAACGTTTTCATATTATAATAGAATTTAAACAGGGAGAAAATATAACAAAGTTAAAAGAAGAAGCCTTGCAGCAGATTTTAAATCAGAAGTATTATGTAGGATTAACTGGAAAAGTTCTGTGTCTCGGTATTGCTCATGATACAAAAAAATGTGAGATGGTGTACAGTATGATTGAGGTTTAAATACAAATTTCTAGTTTAGAATTACTACTTTATTATGTGCCTTCAATAAAAAAATATTTTTAGAATTTGACAAATAAAACTTTGATAATAATTTATTAAAAAAATACTTGATTAATTTTTTGAATTTAGTTAAACTAATTTATATATTAAAAAACTAACGAATATATCTTAGCAGGATAATCCCGTAAAAAGTCTTAAAAGTCTATTTATGTAATGTAACAGTAGTATTTAAAATCGTATGTAATATTAAGGAGGTAAATATGTATTGTTCTAAATGTGGAGAAAAAATTACTGATAATTCTAAGTTTTGTAAATTTTGTGGTGAACCAAATGATGATTTTAAGGAATATTCTATTGAAGAAAATAGTTTAAATCAGTTAGACTCAGATATGGATATTACTAATTCACACAGTACTTCTGACGAACTTAATTTATCTGATCCACCTATCGATTCTAATTTAAATGATGGGACAGATGTTTTTAATAGGTCAAATATATCAGATGTAAAAGAAAGCAATGAATTAAATAAGAAACCTAATAAAAAATTAATAATGTTTTCATCTATTTTTATCATTTTGGTAATTGCTTCATATTCAATATTTAATATAGCAAAAAGTTCTGGAGTATTATATTTTTTTACTGTTATGATTAAAACTGAAAAAGCTTATGAAAAGGAGATTTCATTATTTGTAGATAAAAATGATGTTTTGTCACAAGCTAAGAAATATTTTGAAGATTCACATACATTTACATTAAATGCACCTGAAATATTTGATTTTAAGTATACTGATTATAAAAAGGAAAAAACTTTAGAAGCAGGTTTATCATTTTCGGATGTTCCTATTGATATAGGTTTTTTCTTAACAGATGAACGTATGATATTAGGTTCTAAACAACTGGCATATTTTGAAGCAAACCCTAAAAATCTTGGACAAGAACTATCTAAAATGGCATTAAATCTTAAACTTGATGATTATGGAATTTACTTGGATGATTATATTAATCTAATCTCTAAATATGATTATTCATACTCAAACATAGGAGATATGAAAGAAAATAAGCTCACAAAAGAGCAACTGGAAATAGCAGGAAGATATAGTAAGATATTTGTGTCATTAATTAAAAAATCTGAATATAAAAAAGAATCATCAAAAATATCATTGGAGGATAAGCAAGTCAAGGGTAAAATTCTTACACTAACATGGGATAATAATATTATTCTTGATTGGTTAAAAAACGATTTACTTACTACACTCAAAACAGATACACAATTAAAAGAGGAATGGAAAAAATACATTAAAGAATTGAGTTCTATTTATAGCGATTATTACATAGATTCAGATTTCTTATATGATGAATCATTAGACTTTAATGATTTTATAGAACAATTTGAAGAAATTATTGAACAAATGGAATATGAGGATTATGAGTTTAAAGTTGCTTTGCAGCTATCAGTTGTAAATGATGTTATTGTCATTGCAAACTTCAAAATATATGATGAATATAGTAATGAAGTTTTAACCTTTGAAGTTGGTTCAATTGGTTCTGAATATAGATTAAATAGCATTTACTTTAAATATTTTTCAGATTACGATTATTTTTTTGAAATTTCTGCAAAAGGTGATCATATTGATTCAAAAGTTATAAATAGTGATATAGTGGTAGAGGATGAATATGGAAAAGAAAAGGTTTCCTTTGAATGGGATACAACTTTGGACAAAGATAACTTTATAATTAAATCAGATGGTGAAAAAGTAATATTTACATTTGCAAAATCTGATAGTGATATAATATTTAAAGAGCAGCTTACGGAATTTAACTTAGAGGCTACATTATCAGAAAAACTTAATGATCAAAAGCCATCTTTACCAACAAAGACGTTTTTTATCGATACTATTGATATGGAGAAATTACAAGATATTATTGAACCTTTATTCAATTCATTTTTTTAAATTAATAAGTTCTTTTATAATGATATAAACTATTCAATTATGCAAAAGGAGCTGCATACTAGCTGAGTAAATCAGTTAGTGTACAGCTAGTTGTAAATCAAGAGGCTGTGGAATGAAAGATTAGTTAAAGGGCAAAGTAGATATTAGAACTTTGCCCAGATTAATATGTTAATTGAAATCTTTTTTTCCAATAGTTCCGATAAGGAATAATATTCCCAAAAATATTATGCTAAAAACCCCACAGGAGGATAAGACAAGTATAATACTATTAAATTGATTTAATGATTCAAAATAAGCATATATATGCTTTGATAAAAATCCACAAAACAAAATAATAATTCCTGGTTTCAAAATCCAGTCATAAGCATCTAATCTAATTTTTATATGTCTTTTTGCTGCAAGCATATCTAAGAAACTAATAACTAGTTGACTTGCAAGCAATCCCCAAAGATATCCAACAATTCCAAAAATTGGTATACAATATACTATAAAGAAAATTCTTATAAGCAAACCAATGATACTATGTATAAATGTAATATTTGTTTTTCCCAGTCCATTTAAAATACTGCCAAGAGTGGTAGTTAAGTACATAAAAGGTGACAACCATGCCAATGTCATAAGAAATGTTCCTGATAATTCATTGTTAAATATAGTTATACCTAATGGTTTGCCAAAAATGATAAATAATCCTGTACTCAAAATACCAATAAGAATACTGTATTTTATTGTAATGTTTGTTGTTTTATTAATTAGTGTGTGATTATTAACTGCTTGTGCTTCTGATACTGTAGGAAGAAGCATTACTGCTAAGGAATTGGTAATAGCACTAGGAAACATAATAAAAGGCATTGACATACCTACTAAAATACCATATATAGCCAAAGCATCCTGACTACTAAGTCCATATTTTTTTAACATAGTTGGTATCAAAATAGCTTCAAAACTTTGCAATATACTTACCAATAATCTGGTAGTTGTAAGGGGAGTAGCTATGTAGAATAAATCTTTTAATGCTGTTTTATATCTTTTAGTATCAGAAGAGTTTGTATTAGCTAATGGTTTTCCAACAAACATAGAGCCAATATTATATAAATTAGATGCTATTTCTCCAAGTACAATTCCAATAACAGCCATATTAGCCATTTCTAATGTATCTTTAATATCTAAAAAGCTAAGTAATGCATAAACACAAGCAACACGAATTATCTGTTCTAAAAGCTGGGTAGCAGCAGGAACATGGGCTTTCTTTAAACCATAATAATACCCATTAATACATGTAGTTATAGCACAAAATGGAAAAATAACTGAAAGTATTTTTAAAGTTTCAGAGCATCTTTTTTCAAATAATATTCTACTAGCTACAAAATCTGAATTAAAATAAAGAAGTACAGCTAAAGGTACTGCAATACTAAGAGATAAGCAAATCCCAACCTTAAGAATTTTCTTGGCATTTTTATAATTACCAATACCAACCTGCTCTGCAACTATTTTTGAGATACCAGTTTGTATTCCTGCACTATATAAAGTGAAACATATTCCATAAATTGGGAAGATTAATTGATAGATTCCCATACCCTCAGCACCAATTTTATTTGATAGAAAGATTCTATAAAAAAACCCTATGAATCTAGTAATAAAACCTGCAATAGTTAAAATTAAAGCACCTTTTAATATTGATCTTTTTTGTCCCATAAATACATCCTTTATAGCTTGTTAAGGAAATATATTCATAGAAGATAGAAAAAATGATAAATTGTAGTACATATATCAAAAGGTAAAAACTAAAAATATAGAAAGGTAAGCATTAATAAGTTTAGATTTCCATTGATCATGAAGCCATTTCTTGTTATACTGATCACAAGAAACGGCTGATAAAGCGTTGATAATCATATAAATAAAAGGAGTCTTTCATATTGGAAAAGAAATTTAAAGAACGTTATCTTGCAGGTGAAATTGAATTTGAAGAAATTGATGATTATAGTTTACGATGGGGAATGAGTGATACGACAGAACCTCTGGGAAGATATCTGGGATTGACAGAAGAAGAGGAGGATGCTTGGGTAAGCGTCAGTGAGGATGCATTATATGAGCTGCTGGAACAGCAGAAAAAATAGGGATGTGACAGAGGTAGACATAAAAAAGTAAAGCAAAGGATTTTATTTCCAACTTAAATTATTATTGCCAGATATGTTGACACCCTTTCGTAGTACTTTAATAAACACTTTTGCATATGATAAATAAACAACGCAGGGAGTGTTTATTATGAAAGAAAGTAAATTAATATCTTATATAAAACGAAAACGAAAAAATTCATCTCAAAGAAAATTTGAAATAACAGCAATATCCATCCCCATAACCTATAATGCATATGGAGATTTCGACAAAGACGGATTAATGTACGTACTGAAAGAAAATGAATCTACAGTGATTGAATTTGTAAAGAATAATCCAAATAAACCATTTCCGCTTATTTCACCACTTGTAATACGTGCAAATGTAGGAGACTTAATTACAGTTGAATTTGAAAATAAAACAAAAAAGCAAGCCTCAATCCATATTCAGGGAGTAAAATACTGTGTATCCGATTCAGATGGTGCATCTGTTGGATACAATCCAAATACAACTACATCAAAAACAAGACCAAAAATAAACTATACTTGGTATGCAGAAAGAGAAGGAACCTACTTGTTTAATGATATGGCTGATATGACAAGTAGCAATGAAAACAACACTTTACATGGTTTATTTGGAGCTTTAATTGTAGAAGAGGTTGGGGCAACATGGACAGATCCGGTTAATGGGCTTCCACTTACAAGTGGTTGTTATGCAGATATTCATCTTCCATATAAACCAGATTTTAGAGAATATGTTACCATTTTTCATGATGAAACAGAAGTATACGATATTAATGGAAATACTCCAATCAATCCTGAAACAGGTCAACATGACATGACTATGAGTATTAATTATCGTTCAGAGCCAATGAGAAATAGAATGGCTGAATGTGAGGGCTGTTTTGGGGAAGAGGTATCTATGAGTTCGTGGGTATTTGGAGATCCTTCCACACCTGTATTAAGGGCATATGTTGGTGATCCTGCCAGATTTCGAATAATTAATGTAGGAATAAAAGAAACACATGTATTTCATCTTCACAATCATCAATGGCAACTAGAATCTAATGATCCCAAATCGACTATTATTGATTCTATTTCAATTGCACCCCAGCAATGTATTAATATGATACCTTTGTTTGGAGCAGGAAGTTTGAATCACTGTATAGGTGATGTTATATGGCATTGTCATTTATATCCTCATTTTATGATGGGTATGTGGGGATTATGGCGTATATTAGATAGATTGGAAGATGGTACAAGAAAATTGCCAGACGAAACCCTTCAACCTAAACTAATGCCACTGCCTGACAGAGAAGCACCTCTTCCTACAGATGAAGACCATCCGGGATTTCCAAATTTTATAAAAGGAACTTTTTCTGAAAAAGCAGAAAAACCTCCTCTTGGTATTATTGGTTCAGAGTTTAGAATGCCAACTGAACTAGAAGAGAAAAACTTTGTTGAAAATAGCATGCCAGGTGCATTATATTCTATGCCTTGTAAGGATAAGTATCCCGATAAAGTATTTGAAATTACAGCAATTCAGTTACCATTAGTTTATAATGAAGCTGGTTGGAATGATCCATTTGGTAGAATTTTAGTTTTAAATGAAGATAAAGAGGATGTGCTTAGTGGTAAGAAAAAAGCAGAACCTCTTATTATTCGTGCAAATGCAGGAGATTGCATAGAAGTAAGACTTACTAATGAACTGCCTTTAACTCTTGGTGGAAATGAATATCAACTTAAAACTACCACATCAGAAGCAGGATTTCACATTCACTTGGTTAAATTTGATACCATAGCATCAGATGGAAGTGCAAATGGATGGTGTAATGACGCTTCTGCAAAACCTGGAGATATATTAATTGAAAGATTTTATGTGGATAGTGAGCTTAGAAGTATATTTTTCCATGATCATTTATTTCCTAATGCCCATCAGCAACATGGATTGTTTGGTGCTTTAATTGCCGAACCACAGGGTTCTACCTATCATGATGTAAAAACTGGAAAAGAAATAAACAGTGGAACTCAGGCTATTATCCGTTCTCCCCTAAATACTGAATTTAGGGAATTTGTATTAATGGTTCATGATTTTGCATATTTGTTTGATAAAGATGGAGTAGCAATTAATCCACCTAATTTCCCAAGTTCTCATGATGATGCAGGTGTAATGGGGATAAACTATAAATGCGAACCACTGCATTTTAGAAAAGGTGATCCGGCTTATGCATTTAGCTCATATGTACATGGTGATCCGGTAACTCCTTTACTTGAAACATATGCAGGTGATCCAATAAGGATAAGGCTTTTAGACGGTGCTCATGAAGAACAGCATGCATTTAATTTAAATGGGCTTAGATGGCATAAAGAACCTACAGATATTGTTTCGCCAATAGTAGATGCTCAAACTTATGGGATTTCTGAAGCTTTTAATGTGGAGATTCATGAGGATTATAAAAAAGGAGATTATTTGTACTATTTTGGCGGACTAGATGATTTGTGGCTTGGATTATGGGGAATTTTAAGGGCACATGATGAAAAAGTATCACATCTTTATCCCCTTTCAGACAGGAAACTGCCAAAAGAAAGAATAGAAGAATTACCTCATAAAACAGGAAATCCACCTCCAAAAGCTGAACTTTCAGATTTTATTTCAACTAAAGAGGTAAAAAATATAAAGAAATTTAAAGTAGTTGCCATGCAGCATGATATTGTGTATAACAGTTTTGGTGATCATGATCCAAATGGTTTGATGTTTGTATTAGAAGGTGATGAAAAACTTGTAAAATGCAATAAAATAAAGCCAAAACCATTAATTTTACGAGCTAATGCAGGAGATTTTATTGAAGTTACACTTACTAATCATTTCTATAAACCAATTCCAGAGGAGCATTATCCGCAAGTTCCAGTTCAGGAAGAATATCCGGCTTCAAATAGGGTTTCTATGCATTGTCAATTGGTAAAATATAATCCCCTTGATTCAGACGGGGTTAGTGTTGGATATAATCCAGATCAAACAATAGGTGTCAGAGAATCTATTACCTATAGATGGTATGCAGATGAAGAACTGGGAGCCTGCCTTTTAACTGGATTTGCTGATATAAGAAACCACAGGCATAGAGGATTATTTGGTGCTTTAATTATTGAGCCTGCCGGTTCAATATATCAGGATGCTAAATATGGAAATGTTACTTCATGGGCTGTTGATGAGCAAATTAATATTTGTGCTCCAGGACTTGATACTTTCCGTGAATTTGTATTATTTATGCAAGATGGTCTTGCTTTACATGATAAGGATGGAAATCATATTATGCCTCATATGGTTGAACATGAAGAACATGAATTGGATTATGAGGATCAGGGTGAAAAGGGTTTTAATTATAGAAGTGAAAGGCTTGATAATCGCCTTAAGAAATGTAAAAATATAAGCAAATTAATGAACTCATATGTACACGGAGATCCTAAAACTCCTTTATTTAGAGCATATATTAATGATCCGGTAAGAATTAGATTATTAATGCCAGCAGATAAACCAAGAAATCATTGTTTTGTTTTACATGGGCATGTATGGAGACAACAATGTAATGATCCCTTTTCTGATATTGTAGCTTCACAAGGACCAATAAGTGTGGGAAATGTTTTAAATATTACACTTATAGATGGAGCAAATTCATTTGCGGGTGATTATACTTATCGTTCAGGTGCATATAGGTGGGATGTTGAACAAGGCATGTGGGGAATTTTTAGAGTTTATGATGAGCTGAATGATTGTTTGGCTCCAATTAATGGAAATATGGAAGAGGAATCTAATGAGGATGACAGACAATATTTAAGTTGTGTAAATTCTAGTGAACAAAATAATTATGAGAAGGATGAAGAGTGTTCGGTTAAAGATAATTTAAAGGAGGATAAAAAGGTAAAGAGCTGTGATAATGAAAATTCTGAAAATATATTTGCGAAGATTATAAAGTTGTTTTCCAAAAAAAATTAACAAAGGAGTAGTCTGTTTAAAAAGCAGGCTACTTTATTAGATATAGCAATATTTTTTATCGCATTGACAGCTCAAATGCATTATGCTAATATTTATGATAATAGATATGTAAAATGAAAGTTAAGTTATTGATTAAGATAAAGAATTATATTAATATTTAAAGGTGATGATAATGACAATAGGAATCTTAAAAGTAACAATTTATACACCTTGGGTACATTCTTTAAAAGAAAAAAGGATGGAAGTCAGGAAAATAACAAAAAAAGCAGAAAATAAATTTAATATCTCCATTGCAGAAATAAATTTTCAGGATATGCATCAAAAAATAGGTATTGGAGTTGTCTTTATCGCTGGAGATACAGGAATGGCAGATAGCGTAATGGAACATCTTCTTTCTTTTATAAGCAGTTCCACAGAAGGTGAAATTATTGATATTGAACGACAAATAGAGCATTATTAATAGAGTAAATCTTAATTTAGTCAATTAAAACTTCAGCTTAATCTCTAAGTTAGGAAGATTTTGTTTGTTCTGCCAAAATATCAAAGTCAAGGTGTAGGTAGAGTTCTCCTAAATCATACTATTAATGAAGCAAAAAGATTAGGCTATAAGGGTATAATTATTTTTGGACATCCAGAATATTATAGATATCGTGGTTTTGTACCGGCGAAAAAATATAATATAACAACATCATGGGGAGCTAATTTTGATGCTTTTATGGCTATGCCTCTTTTTGAAGGAGCTTTTCATGGGATTAGTGGACGTTTTTATGAGGATCCAGCTTTTCATATGGAAAATAGTGAATTAGAAGAATTTGATAAAACATTTCCATTTAAAGAAAAGTTACCAATAATTTCTATTGATGTTTTACTAAACAAATTAGCGGCACCTGCAAAAAGAGCAATTATAGAGCATGAGGTTAAAGAACTTGCGGCACTTATTCGATTTAGCAGAGAAGAAATAAGTTCATGGCATGGCATTGGTAAAAATGCTTTGAAAGTAATTAATGAAGTATTTAAGGAATATGGATACCCAATAATAAAGGGAGTGGAGTGATTTTAACTTAGTTTGCAGGGAGGTTTTCTATGAAGATTATTGACATTTCACATGTACTTAACGAAGATACTCCAATTTATCCGGGAGATTGCAAACTAAATTTGTCAAAGTATAAATCAATTGACGAGGATTATTATTGTTCTTATTTGTTAAAAACATGCCTTCATACAGGCACACATATTGATATGCCAATGCATTTAATTGAAGATTATAGAATGGCATCTGATTTTACACTGAATCATTTTATTGGAAATGGGATACTTCTTGATGTTCGTGGAGAAAATATAATTACAATGAAAACACATTATGAAGATATGATTACCAATGAAAGCATAGTTTTACTTTTTACTGGATTTGATAAGTATTATAATACAGATAAATATTTTTTTGATCATCCAGTTGTTAGTGATGAATTAATGCATTATTTTATTTCTAAAAAGATAAAGATATTAGGGATGGATATGCCCTCACCTGATTTTCCTCCACATACTATTCATAAAGAATTATTGAGAAAAGATATATTTGTGTTGGAGAACCTCACAAAATTACAAGATTTAGTTGGTGTAGATAAATTTGAGGTTATGGCTTTACCTTTAAAAATATCAGCAGAGGCAAGTTTTGTAAGGGCGGCTTGCAGGATTGTAAAATAATCATTATGTAATTATATAAATTTAAGAATATTTAGCAGACAGATTTAAAGCATGATTTTGAAATTAAGATAAATTTTTATGAGTTATTTTTTTATTATAGGTTAGAACAGAAGCTTCACAGGAAAAATTGTGTGATGCTTCTGTTTTTTTACATTACATTGTATGATTATTACTTTTGTTATTTAAATTCTATAATATCATTAGGAGTACAATTTAATGCTTTACATATTTTTTCTAACGTTTCAAATTTAATGCCCTTATTTTTGTTATTAATCAGGTCTGTTAAGGATTGAAAAGTAATTTCTGTTTCTTTCATTAGCCAATATTTTGTTTTGTTCTGTTTCTGTAATAATTCTTGTATTTTAATATGTACCATAGTCCACCGCCTTAAAAAAGTATATATTTATATTTTAATCAAAACTCAGCTTTAATATAACTAATCCATACGTTATATATATTATACAATATATAATGAATACCATATATATATCTTATTGACTATGTATAGAAGCTGTAGTATTATTAATTTGGAGGTGATACTTTTGACATTTAAAGATTTAAGTGGAATTTTGGATAAATTAAATTTTGACTTTGATAATTATATAGATGATAGATATGATAATAATTTAGAAAATATCGAACATGAAAAGTGGATATCATTAGATAAGGAATATATTGATTTATATAACGAACTTTATCAAAAACTTTTGCCAGAAGAGAGAAGTACATTGGAACAATTATATGGCTTACATACAAACTTGGTTTGTAATAAGTCACGTCAATTATATAAAATAGGTTTTTATGACGGAATAACATTTAAATATAGTTTATAAAATAATATTATAATGGGTGCAGACTATATCTCTATGAAGTATCAGATATAAAAAAAATATTAATCAAAAATCTATATCAAAGTATAATGTTATGTAAGGAGAATTAATATTATCATTTTATTATAATACATATTGCATTTATAGTAAAGTGTTAATTTTAAGAAAATATTACTATAAAAAGAGTAACACAAAATTAAGAGTCCACTGAAAAAGTCCTTGGTTTAGGTTGTGTAAATTTTTTAGATGAATATGAGTGTATATATATCCAATTGTTTGCCTTGCCCTCCTTCAGCATGTTTTTTACAAGCCTTTGCAAGCAAAGTCTTGACAAAACATAAACGCTTTGTCGGCCGGTCTGCACAATTGGATATATATACACTCATATTCATCTAAAAAATTAATTTACCGTGTTGAAAGGACTTTTTCAGTGGCCTCAAAATTAAGCGGATATCTTTATTTATGATATACGCTTAATTTTGTGTTAACAAATATATTAATAAAACTTGAAGTTTATAATTCTAAAGTGTATAATGTGTAAAAATGATAAATTGTTTGTTATTTGTATTTCAATAAAGGCAGATATTGTTTTATAATAAATTAATTAACTTAAAGGAGAAAATAACATGAAAAACAAAAAGATTCAGGTAATACTTTTAGCAATTTTATTATTTTGCTGTAATTTTTACAATGGAAATCAAATGATTAATGCCGCACAAAAATTCAAATGGGAAGTTGAATGTAATACGCCTACTCAAATAAACGCACATAGTGCGGTTTTAATCGGAGATAAAATCTATATAATGGGAGGCCAAAATTACCGTGGTGAAATCCAAGATGCCTTATATATCTATGATACATTGACATCTACATGGTCAACTGGAGCTTCTATGCCTACTGCAAAGCTTTTTTTTGGAGCTGTTGCAATAAATGATAATATATATGTTATGGGAGGAGAAATAAATGGATCGGCGGTAGGCTCCAATAAATTAGAGATATATAATTCAAAAACAAATACTTGGAGCTATGGTGCTCCGATGCCATATCCTGGTCGAGGTATGAAATGTGTTACATACGGGACAAAAATCTATGCAATAGGAGGGGCATCAAATGATTTTATGTCTTATGCCCCTAATATACAAATATATGATACTATTAATAATACATGGTCAATAGGAAATACTTTACCAAATGTGGGAATAGAGCCAGCTGTTCAAATATTTGAAGATAATATTTATATATTAGGTGGTGCAAGAAACTATAAATCCGTAGATGAGGTTCACATTTATAATATTACAACTGATACATGGACTACAGGTTCTAATATGCCTAATAAACGTAATCTTGCGAGTTCTATAATATATGGTTATAAAATTTATGTGTTTGGTGGATATGATTCTAATAATAACTTTACTGATTATAGTACAGTGGACGTGTATGATATATTTAATGATACATGGGAACAAACAACTGACTTATCAAGACCTAATCGCCAAATGTCTACAACACTCGTAGATAATACAATATATTTGATTGGGGGTATGATGAGTGGGTCTACTATGTATAACACCGTAGAAACGTTTACTCTTCCAGAAGAAAAGTTATCTGTTTTACTATATGTTGGTGAAAAGACACAATTAAGTGTATCAAATAATTTAAGCATTAATACTACTCTAAATTGGAGTTCTACATCTCAAGGTATTGCAAGTATAAATTCTAATGGAATGGTAACTGCACAGGATTTAGGAACATGCTACATAATTGTACGAGATGCAAATAATAACTTTTTAGATTACATACCAATTAAAGTAGTAGAAGATGACACATATAGGTTAGCTGTAGATTTAAGAGTTGGTGAAAAAAGTAAATTATATTTAGTTCCTGACCCACTTAAAGTCAATTGGTCTTCACTAAATTCTTCTATTGCGACTGTATCAAATACAGGGGAAGTTACAGCACTGAAAAAAGGGCTTACTGTAATAAGTGGAGAATATAAGGGAAAGGTTTATCAAATATATGTAAGGGTACGTCCATAAATTTACAAAATAATTATAATATTTACTATTAGAGATATAGATTATTTATAAAGCAATATCTGCACTATTAAATATTTTATTTAACTTTTTCTATTTAGCTATAACTAAGGTGGAGAACTTTTCTATAAAGTCTCCACCTTTTTATATATTTCAGAAAAAAGCTATATTTTAATAAGCATTTGGACACAATAAAAATACTATATTTTTTGGAGTGTGAATGTATGAAATCCTATTCAGGCAATTTAACATATGCACGTTTAATTGCAATTGTATTTGCATTAATCATTTTTTTAGGAGCTGTTTTACTGACATTGCCTATTGCGTCAAAATCTGGAACTTGGACACCTTTTATCAATACTCTTTTTACGGCAACCTCGTCAAACTGTGTAACTGGCCTTGTGACATATGATACATACAGTCACTGGTCTTTATTTGGACAAATTGTTATTTTGCTTTTAATTCAAATTGGCGGACTGGGATTTATGTCCCTGGCAACTATATTTGCGTTTATCATGAAACGAAGAATAGGTCTTAATAATCGTATGCTTTTACAAGAAGCAGCAGGAAGCTTTAAATTGGGTGGTGTGGTAAGACTTACCAAACACATTTTACTTGGGACATTAATTTTTGAAGGTGTTGGTGCAATTTTATTAGCATTTCGCTTTTGTCCTAAGATGGGACTATGGGAAGGTTTATATAACGCAGTTTTTCATTCGATTTCAGCATTTTGTAATGCAGGATTTGATCTGATGGGTAAGTATAAGCAATTTTCATCACTTACTACTTTTTCAAACGATCCATATGTTTGTCTTATTATTGCTTCTCTGATTGTAATAGGTGGTCTTGGATTTTTAGTTTGGGAAGATATTTATGTGCATAAATGGCATTTTGACAGATATATGCTTCATACAAAGATTGTACTGTTTGTAACTAATTTTTTGATTATTGGAGGTACAATTTTAGTTTTTATTTCGGAATCTAATGATTCGATGACAAATATGAATTTGATTGATAGGATTGTTAATTCTGTTTTTCAATCAATAACCCCAAGAACAGCAGGGTTTAATTCTGTTGATATGTCGATGGTGTCAGACTTTACCATATTTTTAACGATTATTCTTATGATTATTGGCGGTTCTTCTGCTTCAACTGCTGGCGGTATAAAAACCACCACTACATTCATTATATTTGCATCTACATTGTCAACACTTAAAAACAAATCTGATATATCTGCTTTTAAGAGAAGATTTGAAGAAGGTACTTTTAAGAAAGCATGTGCAATTGTTGTAATTTATATAAGCTTTGCAATTTCTGGTATTGCATTAATTTCACTATTTCAAGACTTTCCTCTTAAAGATGTAACATTTGAAGTATTTTCAGCAATTGGAACAGTTGGAATTTCCTTAGGTATTACGCAGGAGTTGTCTTTATTCTCCAAAGTAATTATTATTATTTTGATGTATTTTGGCAGAGTTGGGGTATTATCAATTATATTTGCGTTTATTAAGACAACTAAGCCAGTCCCTATTCAATATCCACAAGAAAAATTAATGATAGGTTAAAAAGGAGTAGATAATATGAAATCAATATTGGTTATTGGACTTGGAAGATTTGGAAGACATATAGCTATGAAATTTACAGAACTTTACAATGAGGTTTTAGCTATTGATATATCAGAAGAAAGAGCAAATGATACACTTACTTATATATCTAATGTTCAAATTGGTGACTGTACAAAAAAAGAAGTTTTACAGGCTCTTGGTGTTAGTAATTTTGATATCTGTGTAGTGGCAATAAGTTCTAATCTTAGTACATCTCTTGAGATTACCTATCTCTTAAAGGAATTGGGTGCTCCATATATTCTTTCCAGAATAAGCCGTGAAATGCATGGAAAATTTCTTCTAAGTATGGGTGCTGACGAAATTATATATCCTGAAAAACAAATGGCAAATCGTATTGCAATCAAACATTCATTTAAAAAAGAATAGGATTATTTTGAAATCACACCAGAGTATTCAATTACTGAAATACCCGTTCCTGAAAAATGGATTGGCGATACTATTGAGCATGTTGCAGTACGTACAAAATATCAAATAAATATTCTTGCAACCAAGCAAGGCGATAATATGATGGCATCTATTAAGCCTTCTCATGTGTTTAAGCATAATGAGCATCTTGTAGTATTTGGTAGGAAGGATGATATTATAAAATTTTCTCATAGGATATAAGTCATAAATGAGAATCTAAATTTATCTATATAAAAAGCGTCAAGACCACTGAAAAAGTCCTTGATTTAGTCTTTCAAATTTTTCAGATGAATACAGTTGTATAATTATTTAATTGTTTGCCTTACCCTC
>JAVBPB010000104.1:0-35458 GCA_031549965.1 Mobilisporobacter sp.
GTTGTATAATTATTTAATTGTGCAGACCGTCCGATGAGGTGTTTATATTTTTTACAAGACTTGCAAAGGCTTGTAAAAAATATGCCGAGGGAGGGTAAGGCAAACAATTAAATAATTATACAACTGTATTCATCTGAAAAAATAATTTACCATGTTGAAAGGACTTTTTCAGTGACCTCGTGATACACCTGCCACTTTCGTAACTTCTGTTATGGTTATTTCACTAAAGGTTCGTTTTTTCAATAATTTCATTAGTGCAAGAAAAACAGACTCCTTTGTAATTCTTTTCTGTGTTTCAGAATATGGCTCAGACATAACAAATTCCCCTATTTGTAACATTTAGGCTATAGCCTATTGACTTCTTATATTTGCTAGTATACACTAATTTAAAAGGCGTGACAAGTGTAACGCATAAAAATGAGGAGGTAATATGAAATGAATTTAGAATCAAATACCATTTTAATTACTGGAGGAACATCAGGCATTGGGCTTGAAATGGCTAAACAGCTTATTGCATTAGGAAACACGGTTATAATAACTGGTAGAGACGTTACTAAACTGGAATTCACAAAAAAAGAATTGCCATCCGTTCATATATATCAAAGTGATGTAAGTAATCCAAAGGCTATATGCGAGTTGTATTCTAAAGTAACAGTTGATTTTCCTAAACTAAATATATTAATAAACAATGCAGGGATTATGCACGCCATTAATTTTAACGATACTGAATACGATAATATCTGTGATGAAATCGACATTAACTTGAGTGGCCCAATTCGCATGGCACAGCAATTTTTGCCTCACTTAAAGAAACAGCCTGAATCTGCCATTGTTAATGTTTCTTCTGGCCTTGCATTTATTACGTTTCCAAAGGCACCTATATACAGTGCGACAAAAGTGGGTATTCACGCCTATACCAAATCTCTCCGCTTGCAACTGAATGATACAAGTGTCAAAGTATTTGAACTCGCACCCCCAAAAACTTCAAAACCTCTTTTTAATCGCAACAATGCTAATGCTGAAAAAAATGGTAATATCCCAACAATGGAGGTTTCAAAGGTAGTCACAATTATGATTGACAGTATAAAGAGAAATAAACTTGAAATCCTACCAGGTATGAGCAAACTACTTAAATTTGCAGGACGATTCACACTTTAACAATATAACAAAGGTGCGAAACTAGAACAAATACTAAAAGCAGTAAACAGCCCCTATTTCATGCTGATTATGCTCTTATTATACAGCATGAAGAATTCAGCTTTACATATAAATAAAAGGGCTATTAACGAATTGGTTTTACTCTATGTAATAAAAGAACTGCTACAATAAGAATAATCCCTTGTAGCAGCTCCGATAAAATTAATACACCATAAATTATATAAAATTATTCCATTTGTTCTTACATCAATAAGAAATACGTTTTGTACAGGGTTACTACCCCATTCATAATTGTTATCCTTTACAATTCCATTTGGATTCAAATCTTCAATGCAGCCTTTTAATATCCGATACTTTCCCTGCATTATTGAAAAATCTTGGTATGTCCGCACGGATCCTGCCATATCCATTCTACTGCTCTTTTGATTTGCATATAAAAATCACCCAAACGGTAACGTTCTTGCGTTTAGGTGATTTTGTTTGATATTTTATGTGAGCGACAGTTGCCAAGTCAGCCCAAATCTGTCTTGTACCCAACAGAAAAGTTTTGCGAAAGGATATTCGCCAAGTTCCATTAACTCAAATCCTCCATCAGTAAGCATTTCATGTGCCTTGCGTAGCTCCGCCTCGTCATCACAGTTTACGAAAATTGAGGTGGATGGTGTAAGACCATGAGAGTGACCCTCAGAATCCATAAATCGAAAAGTTGTACCTTTGATAGTGAAGAATACGCTTTGAACTTTGCCTGCAGGGCCCATTGGATTGTCACCAGTCCATCGCTCAAGGCTCTCTATTTTTGCATCGGAAAATACTGAAGTGTATAGAGTTATCGCTTCCTCTGCTTTGCAATTTGTAAACATAAAAAATGGATACGCTCTTGACATGTTAAACCTCCTCTTAACAGTTTTTAAATTTTATTTTATTTCTAATAATTCTTCTGTATTAGAAATATTTATTGAATCTTCAATTATATATATTGGTCTATGTTTTATTTCTTGAAATAATATACCTATATACTCTGCTACAATTCCAATTACAATAAATTGCATAGCTGACATAAAGCAAATTACTACAATTAATGTTGAGTATCCCGCAGGTGTATTGTTCATTATCTTCATGTATATTGAATATATCATTATAATAACACCAATTAAAGCACTAACAATACCTGAATACAAACCTAATTTTAGTGGTAAATCCGAAAAGCTAAAAAGTGCGTTTTTTGAAAATTTAAATAATTTTTTAATACTATACTTACTTTCTCCTGCTCTTCTTTTAGGAGCTTCAAATTCAATGGTTTCTTTCAAGAAACCAACACTTTGTACAAATCCTCTGAGGAATCTGGTTCTCTCTCTATATTCCACCTTTAATACCATTGCTACCTTTTTTGTTAATCCAAAAAAATCTGATGCATTTTCTTCAAATTCTATTGGAGAAATTTTATTAAGAATCTTATAAAACAATTTTGAAGTAATCGCTTTAATTAGACCTGCATCCTTGTTTTTAATTCTAACCATATTTACAACTTCAATATTACCTTCAAATTTCTTTATAATCTCTGGTATGAGATAAGGAGGGTGCTGCAAATCAGCATCCATACATATAATTCCATCCCCCTGGCTGTAATCTATTCCTGCAATCATAGCTGCTTCATGTCCAAAATTTCTTGAAAAATTAATAACCTTAACTTTTTCATTATCCAGTGTAAACTTCCTAAGGATAGCTCTGCTCATATCTTTACTTCCATCATTCACAAAAATAATTTCATAGTCCCAGTTACAGCTATTTAGAACCTGAAGAACTTCTTTGTAGAATTCTCCCAATACTTCTTCTTCATTATATACAGATACTACCAAAGAAATTTTTTTCATAAGTTCACATCCCTATATTTTATGCTACACTAATTATTTCCAAAACTTAACTATGTATTCCTTATATTATTGAGAAACAAAAATTAAATTTTATCAAGTATTTTATTAATAGTTTGAACTGCATTATCATAATCAAAAATGTTAATACATCTTTGCAGATATTTTAGTTCTCTATAAAACTTCTTCTTATAGTGTTTTGACAATAATTTATCTAAAATTATCGTAGCTTCTTCTTCATCAAATTTTAGTAAGCATTCCTTTATTTTTAATATATCTGTTTTTAAATACTCTTTTTCTTCCTTTGTATTAATTTCATTATTGTTCACCACAGATCCTAATTCAGGTATTGCATCCTTAATCTTACCGGCAAACTTTTCTAATTCCACAAAAAAGTTCTCATAGTTAGATTGAATAAATGATTCGTCATTATTTAATGCTGCAATTTCAAGTGCTTTTGCCATGTCAGACAATGGCTGGGCTCCAATACTTGACAAAGCTCCTTTAAATCCATGAAATTCTATTTTACATGAAGAGAAATCTTTTTTATTCCAATATTTAGTAATCTCAACAATTTTAGTATTAATACTATTATAAAACGTTTTCATAATTGAAAGGTAAGCTTTCTCCGAACCACCTATGGCTCTTATAGCATCTGTACAATTCAAACCTTCAATCTCCTTTAATAACTCTATTTCTGATTTTTTAGGAAGCCTATTTTCAATATTTATAGTTTGATTATTAATTTCACATTTTTCTATTATCTTATTAGCTGGCAGCCATTGTCTTAAAACCCTGTTCATTTCTCTAATATCAATAGGTTTACTTAGATAATCTTGCATACCATTTTTAAGAAACATTTCGCTAATACCTGACACTGCATTAGCTGTTAATGCAATAATAGGCACTTCCTTACAATAATCTAAATCTCTAAGGCGTTTTGTAACTTCAATACCATCCATTTCAGGCATCATATGATCCATAAATACTAAATCATATTTTTTATTTTTAAGCATATTAAGTGCCTTGTATCCCCCAGTTGCCAAATCAGCTGTAATACCATAATGTACCAGTATTTCTGACGCAACCATTAAGTTGACTTCATTATCATCTACAACCAATAAATTAATTCCCCTAGTTGTAAATTCCCCTAGTTCATTAATTTCTTGACGATTATTTCCAATATCATTCTCTTTTCTTTCTAATATATTGGCAACACCTGAAATTAATAAAGGTTCAAATGCCACCGCAATATCATGAGCTGTTATTTGATAGGCTGCATTCTTAAGTTGCTTTATAGCAATAATATAAATATCTTTTAAATTTTCTTTATACTTGGTAATAATTCTATGCCCTGCACCATACCAATACAAAATGTGACTATAATTACTTTTTTCAATAAATTCAACAAACTTAACTTCATCTGAGCAATAGTCATAATCTATATGCAATAATTCAAGCATCTTAACACATGCCTCACCTTCAAATCCATTAGCAAGTACTAAAATATGCTTACTGTTTATATCATTTATCACTGCAATCTTTTCATCTGAGGCTATTTCTTGAATAATTGTAAAATAAAACTTACTTCCTACACCATATTCACTTGAAACTTGAATGTCTCCTCCCATCATATTAACTATGCTTCTACTGATTGGAAGCCCAAGTCCTGTTCCTTGTACATCTCTGTTTTTATGCAAATCTACCCTTCCAAATGCCTCAAATAGATTTCCAACATCCTCTTCTTTTATTCCAGTTCCTGTATCTTCAACACTAAAATAAATTTCACATTTGTTATTATTAATTGATATCACTCTAGCTGTAAATTTAATATATCCATCTTGTGTAAATTTAACAGCATTATTTAGAAGATTAACAAAAACCTGTTTTAGTCTTAAATCATCACCTTCAAGTAATATAGGAATATTAGGATCAATGTCTGTTATAAAACTTAACCCCTTATCGGAAGCCTTTAAATGAATCAAACTCGCTATATCTGAAAATATTGAATTAGTATCATAAATTGCATAATCAATCTCAAATTTACCTGCATCAATTTTGGAAAAATCCAAAATATCATTGATTATATCTATAAGAGATTCTGAAGATGCTATAATATTATGTACATAATTTTTTTGAACCTGCTCAAGATTAGTCATTATCAATAAATCGCTTAAACCTTTTATAGCATTAAGAGGTGTTCTTATTTCATGGCTCATATTTGCCAAAAAATTACTTTTGGTTTGAGCTGCTAATTCTGCCTTTTCTTTTGCAACCGTAAGTTCCGAAATAAAAGAATTAAATGTTGTAATAACCTTTGCAAAACATTTTGATAAAATCCCAATCTCATCATCCGAAGTGGTTGAAATATTAATATCAAACTTCCCATCTATTATTTGATTAGATATATCCACTAATTCTGAAATTGGTTTTAATCTCCTTTGAATAAGCATAATGCTGGTAATAACTGAAATTGCCATACCTGCAATTGAAAGGAGCGTAACTACTAATAATATTGTAGATTTTCTTCCTGCGTTTAAAGTTTCTATAGAAGCTCTTTCTCTAAGCTTTTCCTGAAATTCTTCTATACTATAAATTATCTCATTTTTAAGTGTTTTATAGTTTTCATCAAATAACATGTTCCTGGCTACTTCTATATTCCCATTATCATATTCCCATATTGCGGAAAGTTCTAATTTTTCAAGTTCCTTTGATAGGTTTTTAGCATTCTCAATAGCTTCTAATTCACTTTGTGGTATACCCATTGCCTGAAGTTTTGCAATCACTTTTTCCCTTGTTTTCATTTCATTTGTTTCTTTCCAGTAATTTGTATAGTGTTCTAGATTACCAAATTGAACATACGCTCTTGCTTCATTGGTCAAAAAATCTGATGACTGCATTACAAGACTACCTAATTCTTCAAATTCAGCCTGTCTGTCAGTAGCAGTTCTCTCGTCTTTAACTGCACTGAAAAGTAAAATCGTCAAGAAAATACTCAAACAGGATACAAAAACAAATATTTTTAAAATAGTTTTTAACATATTAGAAATTTTCATTGGATGTCTCCATTCTATTTGATATTAGACTAATAACGATTCTATAACTGTTATTACTTGTTCGTAATCATATGGTTTTGATATATACTCATCAAGACCACTTGCTAAAATCCGTTCTCGGTCTCCAACTAAAGCCTTCGCTGTTACTGCAACTATTGGAACGATCTTCTTTCGTCCAATTTTCTTTTGGTAATCCTTAATCTGCTTAGATGCCTCTAACCCATCCATAACTGGCATTTGAATATCCATCAAGCAAATATCATAATCCTTAGCTTTAAACATGGCTACTGCTTCAAACCCATTTTCTGCAATATCTACATTGTAATTAGCCCTTTCTAAGAATTTAGTTATTACTCGCTGGTTAACAGGCTCGTCTTCTGCTATTAAAACATTTACTTTTTCAATTTTTTCCAAATCAATTTCTTCTAAATAACTGTCAATCCACTTAGATTCAGTATCAATTTCAAATGGTATTTGAATAGTAAAAATACTTCCTTTTCCTAGCTCACTTTCAAATTCAATAGTTCCTCCCATAAATTCAACAAGGTCTTTGGTAATTGCAAGACCTAGACCGGTTCCACCATATTTTCTGGTATTTGAACCATCCATCTGACTAAATCTTTCAAAAATTTTATCCCTATAACTTTCGGCTATTCCTATTCCCGTATCTGTTACGCACATCTTTATATTAACCTGTGAGTCTGTAAGCTTATGGACTTTTAAATTCAATTCGACACTTCCGTTATCTGTAAATTTTATTGCATTATTTAATATATAACTAATTATCTGCTCCAGCTTTTCAGCATCTCCAATAAATATACTAGGTATTTCAGAAGGAAGCTGATATTTAAATTGAAGTTCTTTTTTATTTGCCATTAGATAATGAAAATCTATTACTCTTTGAATTAAGTCCTTAAAAATGAATTTATCATGATTTAATATATACTTTCCTGTTTCAATTTTTGTATAATTTAATATATCATTAACAATTTTTAGAAGTGAATGAGAGCACTCTTTAGCAGTTAATAGATAATCCTTATCTTCATTTTGTATATTATTGCTTAATATAGCCAGTTCTAACATTCCCATTATTCCATTAATTGGAGTTCTAAGTTCGTGGCTCATATTAGCTAAAAAGTCACTTTGAGTCTTATATGCAGAATTAGCATTATCTATTGCCAATTCCAAATCTCTTTCAATACTTTTTAAGTTAGTTATATCTGAAAAAATTATGTTAACACTATTTTTATCATTTTTATATGCAAATAAATTAAAGTATTTATCAATTTTTTCTATGTAAATTTCTCTTGTTACTACTGCATCATCTTCTCCGTTTATTACATCATGTAACAAAGTTCTTCCTCTTTTTATCCCTAATTCAGTCAAAAACATAAGTTCCCTAATTGGTCGATTCTTTGCCAGTTCACTATTGGTCTCTAAGTATTCATAAAAAATATCATTGGCAATAGCAATTTTATATTCATACTCATTAATTTTATCGTTATAAGTAACATTAGTTTGCAAAAATCCTACCGGCAAGGAAGTAAATAATTTTCTAAACTTGTCTTCACTTATACTAGCTTTACTTTTAATTTCATTAGCTCTTCTAATAATTAAAATGCCACCAAGCATGACTAAAAGTAATATTAATATTAATATGGTTACATCAAACAGACTAATTATAACCCCATCTGGCCCTATATTGGTGACTCTTAGCATCAATTCAACTACACTAAAAATCAAAATTTCAAAAATTGTAGTTTCAATTACCAGTCTTTCGTTTTCGTAAATTGTGGCAAAAAATATAGGTGCTACCAAACAAGTAAAAATACTTACATAATATCTGTGTATAGCAGTTACATTAACACAAATACCTATTACTGCAAACAAAATTGCCCTGTTGACATATATGCTACCTTTTAGTTTTGTTTTTGTATATATAATCGTAGGTATTAATGTCATTATTATATTAATAGAAAAAGGCAATATTATATACTTTAATATATGCCCTATTATCCCACTATAGTCTTTATATGCTTTGTCCATTACTGCACTTTTAAATAAAAAAAACACCTCAAAGAATGCAATATATATTATAATATGCCAAAGTAATCTAATAATTTTTTTGTTCCAATCATCAAATTGGTTAATCTGTGCATTTAAATCTTTCATCTCTACACCTCACATATTAATAAGCTAAGAATATCCAGTATATTTTTATTCAAAACTATTTTTATTATATACCTATTTAATGATTTTATCAACAATAATTAATATTTTCAACACATATTACCTATTAAAAAACATATACTAAAATAAATTTTATTTTAGGAGGATATTATGGTTAGACATATGTTTCCCGGTGGTAATACACCGAATGGATTTTATAGTTATTTTGACAATATACTTCCAATTAGTGATTCTCAAAAAACTATATGTTTAAAAGGTGGTTCTGGAACTGGTAAAAGCACTTTTATGAAAAAAATTGGTAAGGTGTTTGAAAATGAAGGCTTTGATGTTGAATACATGCACTGCTCCAATGATTCTTACAGTATTGACGGTGTTTATATTCCTCAAAAAAAAATAAGTGTGGTAGATGCCACTGCCCCTCATACTCAAGATCCTATTTTACCTGTTGCCGTTGATAAGATAATAAATTTAGCAGAGTTTATTGATGAAGTGCAAATTACAAAAGAAGCTAAACGATTAAAAGATTTATATTTTAGCAAAAAGAAATACTTTGACATAGCATATGGATATTTTAATAGTGCATATAGTATTTATTTAAATAATACCTACATTAATAACTCAGCACTAGATCGATCAAAATTAAATAAATTAATTCTTTTTACAATTGATAAATTGTTTAAAAATGTTGAAAATAGAAGTACTTTAGGTAGGAACAGAAAGCTATTTATTAGTGCCATTACTCCTGACGGATATAAAAATTATATTGATCAGACTTTAAATTGTAAGTATGTTTACGGACTTTACGGTTATGATGGAATGGGAATTGACTTTTTTCTTTTAAAAATACTTGAGCACGCAAATATGTTGGGGTTATATACCGAAAGCTATTATTCTCCATTAAATCCACAAAATTTGGAACATCTATTGATACCTGAATTGGATTGCTGTTTTACTATCTGTAATAGCTATCACAGTACTTCTTTACCTTTATTTGAAAAAATTGATTTTTTTGAGTTTTGCGATATGAATTTTATTAATTCCCAAAAAGAAGAAATAAAATATAATACTGATATGTTTAATAATCTTTTAGATAAAACAATGAAAACAATTAAGAATTCTAAAGTTGTACACAACCAGATTGAGGAAATATATATTGCTAACATGAACTTCAAAAAATTGGATGAGGCTTATGAAGATACTATTAAGTATTTAAGATTAATTTAATTGATTTTTAGGGTATTAAAAATCACAAGTGCCATGGAAATGAGCCTATGATAACAATAGTCTCATTTCCATGGCACTTAAATTCATACCTTTTACTTACATTTTTATTATAATAGATTTATGCCTGATTTTTCACATTCTAAAATGATGTCATCTTTCCAGATTGATGCTTGAACTTCTCCTACATGGGCTTTTCTTAAGTAATACATGCAAAGCCTTGATTGACCTAAACCTCCGCCTACTGTAAGAGGGAGTTCTCCATTTAGGAGAGCCTTTTGAAAGGATAACTCTTTTCTTTCTTCGCAACCTCTTATTTTTAACTGCTCAAGTAGTGATTCTTCGTTTACTCTAATTCCCATTGATGATAATTCTAGGGCAATGTCAAGTTCATCATAGTAAACTAATATGTCGCCGTTTAGTTTCCAGTCGTCATAATCTGGTGCTCTTCCATCATGTGCTTCTCCTGATGATAAAATCCCACCGATTTGCATAATGAAAACAGCTCCATGTAGCTTTGTAATTTCGTATTCTCTTTCTTTGGCATTTAAATTTGGATATCTGTCATATAGTTCCTGACTAGTTATAAAGTAAATGTCCTTTGGAAGTCTTGGCTTAATGTACTCATATTTCGTTGAAATATAAACTTCGGTGTCTTTAATGACTTCGTATATCTCACTTACAATACTTTTAAGGTATTCTGTATTTCTCTGTTCATTATTAACTACCTTTTCCCAATCCCATTGGTCTACATACATGGAATGAATGTTATCTGTATCTTCATCTCGTCTGATTGCACTCATATCTGTATATAGTCCTTCTCCAATATTAAAACCATATCTTTTAAGTGCCAATCTTTTCCACTTGGCTAATGAATGTACAATTTCAGCCATAGCATCATTTTGCTCCTTGATGCCAAATGATACCGGCCTTTCAACACCGTTTAAATTATCATTTAAGCCTGACTCTGGCTTAACAAATAAAGGTGCGGATACACGGGTTAAATAAAGCTTATTAGCTAATGCTACCTCAAAGTAATCCTTTATTGCTTTTATTGCAATTTCAGTTTCTCTAATGCTTAATTTTGATTCATAATTCTTTGGAATTGTTAAGCCTATCATAATTGACCTCCATTTTTTTATTGTATGTATACCTTTGATCCTCTAATCATATTAATTGATTATAATAAAAATGTCAATAATTTATAATTTGTTTAAATAAAATATTTAAATGAATATTAACATATTTATGTCTATGAAATAACTACTTTTTACGGACGCAGTTCTTTCCTTCAAGCTTTGCCTGATAAAGAGCCTCATCAGATAAACGAACTGACTCCATATAATCTTTTTTTATGTTAAATTTTGCAACACCTGCCGATGCAGTCATTTTTATGGTTAATGTATCTATTTTTATTTCTTTTTTTGATATTTCATTTATAACATTTTGTGCAATTTTAATTGCAGTAAAGTCATCTTTTGCTTCAATTACAGATAAAAATTCTTCTCCTCCCCATCTTGAGGTTTCCTTAAGGCCCTCTATGTTTTGTATAATATTGGCAATAGTTTTTATTACTATATCCCCGATATCATGACCATAAGTGTCGTTTATTTTCTTGAAATCATCTATATCAAACAGTATAAAGTAGGCATTGATTTTGGTAGCATTTTCTACGTAGTCTGATATTTTACTCCTTATTAATTCATCTGCCGCCCTTCTTGTTAAAAGACCTGATAAAAAGTCTGTAGATGCAATATGTTTTAATTCGTTTTTTATATTTACCTCTTCCGTAATGTCTTGAGAACAAATCATAAATCTACGTTTATTAATTTTATGTAAATATTGTTTATAGTAATAGATTTTATTTGTTTCGGATGAAGTTATTGTTAATTCCTTTACATCAAACTGATTGCTGTATTTTTCTAGTCTACTTAATTCCTTTTCTACTACATCAAAAAAATCTAGTCCAAACACTTTAGAAAAAGTGTTAAAATCAACTTTATATTTCATTTCATCAAATCCCCATTTTTTATTAAGAGGAAATTTCCCTTTACTTATTAATTTTTTTGTCTTGATGTTTCCAAAGGCTATATCAAAGCTTTGCTGGTTCTTAATAAGATATGAAATTTGTCGATCATATGAGATGTATTTATTTAGTAAATATATAAGTGCTGTGATAAATATAACCGATATTACTCCTAATATAACAAAAAAGTATTTTTCCTTTTCTTGAGTGACTATAAGTTTGTTTTGTGCTTCTATGTATTGAAACTTATAATTTAACACCTGTAATTCCCATTGTGTTCTGCTTTCAGGATAAAGCATTTTGTGCAAAACTATGGACAGATTATATAAATTATTTAGTTCTTTGTTTTGAGCTCCTAACAACGTGTGTATTTGTGCATATGCTATTATATCGTTTACAAGTTTAAGATTATGATGTTTTAATATTGTATACTCATAGTCAAAGGACATTTCACTCATAAATGCAACATCAATCTCCCCATCCATTAGAGCTTTTAACATTGTCTGCCTTGAATTATATACTATGGGATACTCTCCTAATATGGCTTCCCAGTTCAAATATACAACTGCATTAGTTGTCGTGCCTACTTTTAGGTTATGAAGATCATCTCCTATATTTTCTTTATAAGAATACATTCTTATAGCTGAATTCCATATGGGAATTGAATAATTATAAGCTTTGTCATCGCTGAATTTAGGGTTTAAATATCCTCCTGAAGCTGATTGAATTTCACCTGTTTTTATTTTTTCAAGGGCTGTTATATATCCATTTTCAAAGTCAGACGGCTCACACATTTTAATTTCAACCCCTGTTAGTTCATGAAAAACATCGTTTATTTCTATTTGCATTCCTTTATATTCTTTATCTTCAAGAAAACTAAGAGGGTATAATGCACCACTATCAAAGTTAAGTATTGTTTGATAATTGCTTCTTAAATATTTTATATCGTCTATGTATATATCACGGGTAACCTCTAAAAGTGTTTCTCTTCTGGCTTCTTCTATATCGTTTAGCATATTCTTGCCTTTAGTAGTAGTTATATATCTGTTTATTATGTCAAAAAGGGGCTTTATTTCATCCTTCGAACTATAAAGAACGTAATTTACCGGAGTACTATCTACAAAAACTTCATATTGGATATTTGGACGTTTTACAACTTCTGTTGGTGCTACTGAAGTTGTCAATATACATACATCCACTTGCCCATTTTCTAAGCCATCTAATAATTCATTAATTGTATCATAATATGTAATTTTTGAAGTTCCACTTTGATAAGTAACTATATAATTATCTATATTTGTTCCTGATATCAATCCGATTTTTTTATCAAAAAGATTGGTTATGGATACTAATGATTCCCTTGTTCTTGTTATAAAAGTTAATTGGGATTGATATAAACTATCTGTACAAAAATAGTCTTCCTTTCTGGCAAGTGATTGCTCTTGCAGACCTAAAATATCAATTTCCTTATTGTCCAGTTTTTCATATATATTTTTATTAGTTTCATAGTTAATTTTGATATTTAAGTGTAATTGGTTTGTTAAAAAATCTGCGATTGGAATTAACATTCCTATTTTTTCATTGTCTCTTGTATTGTAATACATCGCTTCGCTAGTTGTATCAATAGTAATTACTTTATTTTGAAAACTTTCCAAATACGTTATTTCTGAATCTGTTAATTTAAAGCTATTATCTTCTCCTCTTATTGACATCTTACATAAACCTAGTACAATAAAACATACACAAATTGCAAACAAGAATTTATATTTTCCCATATATTTGTTCATTAATAATTCCTTTCATAATTGGAAATGTGTATTATGTACTCAACTTTCTCATATTGATTTACTTTGAATATTTGACTTCCTAAAGCTTTCTATAAAAGCTTATGTTTTGAAACAAAAAGTAAATGGAAAGTTAAGTAAATATTATTACGCTTTAGTTTAACATAATTTTATTATTTCTTCAATGTAATTATTTTCTTTTTTTTCTTAATTCTGAAAAAAATTTCTTTAAGATCTCACTACATTCCTCTTCAAGTATTCCGGTAATTATTTCTGTTTGATGATTAAATTCTTTCATCTGCAACAAATTAATTATTGAGCCGGCACAACCTGCTTTTGGGTTCATACTTCCTATGTAAATTTTAGGGATTCTTGCCTGTACTATAGCTCCTGCACACATCTGACATGGTTCTAATGTAACATACATTTCACATTCTTCTAATCTCCAGTCTGAAAGTGATTTTCCAGCTTTTTTTATTGCTGTTAATTCTGCATGAGAAAGCGTATTTTTATCCGTATTTCTTCTGTTATATCCTCTTGCAATAATTTTATTATTATGCACTATAACGCATCCTATTGGAACTTCGTTTAATAAATATGCTTTATGGGCTTGTTTTATGGCTTGTTTCATGTAACTTTCTTGTTGAGTCATATTATCCTCCAAAGGGTTTTACATTTTTTTAATTTTGTTTATTTGTAGCTGTCGAAAACTTGTATTACATTCTAAAATCTGCTATATTTATATTATATTAAATTTTGCGAGGTGGCAATATGAAAATTCATGGTTTTAATAAAACTACTCTTTTGGATTATCCTAAGCATTTAGCTTGTACAGTTTTTCTTTCTGGTTGTAATTATAGATGTCCTTTTTGTCATAATGCTTCTCTTGTTATTAATGATGGATTAGATGATGTAATTTCTGAGGATGATTTTTTTAATCATTTAAAAAAACGTATTAACGTCATAGAAGGTGTTTGTATTACGGGTGGAGAGCCTACTATTTATAAGGATCTTCCTGAATTCATTTATGGAATTAAGGAATTAGGGTTTAAGGTTAAGCTTGATACTAATGGAAATAATCCTAAAATGATTTATTATTTGCTTGATAACGGACTTCTTGATTATATTGCTATGGATATTAAGAACGCTAAGAATAAATATGATTGTTCCATAGGCATTAAAGATTTTGATATTACAAATGTATGTGAAACTGTTAAAATAATAATGAATTCGGATATTGAATATGAGTTTAGAACTACCGTCGTTAAGGAGCTTCATACTAAACAGGATTTTATTAATATAGGTCATTGGCTAAAAGGAGCACGTGCTTATTATTTACAACCTTTTAAGGATAGTGATAATGTGATTTTGAAAGGCTTAACATCTTATGAAAAGAATGAACTTATAATATTTAAAGAAATACTTGAAGAATTTATTGAAATTGTTGACATCAGAGCTCTTGACTAGGGAATCTACTATTGAATTGGGGGGTATGAAGTATGCAGATGTTATGCGAAACTAATAGACTTATTCTTAAGGTTTTAACTGATAAAAGTGCTGATGATGTGCTGAATTTTTATTTTAAAAATAAAGATTTTTTTGAACCTTGGGATCCCATTAAATCAGATAATTTTTATACTAAATCTTATCATAAAGTATCTTTGAATTATGAATACAATCAAATTATTACGTCTCAGGCACTTAGATATTGGATTTTTAATAAGGAGAATCCAGACAAAATTATTGGTACTGTTTCTGTAAGTAATATATTACGTGGTGCTTTTTCCAGTTGCTCTATTGGCTATAAGCTTGATAAGGAATACTTAGGGAATGGTTTTGCAATTGAAGCTGTTAGAATGCTTATTGATATTATTTATTTTGATTATAGGCTTCATCGTATTGAAGCCTTTATTATGCCAAATAATCTTCCCTCCATTCGATTAGTTGAAAATCTTGGATTTCATTATGAAGGTAAATGTATTAAAAATATACAAATTAATGGAGAATGGGAAGATCATCTTAGATATGCATTGATTAATTACGAAAATTCATAAATGGGATATTTAGTGTGGGATATCCTGACTGTGATCTAATTTAAGACTTTATGATTTTCATTTTTTAACTTACTAATTAACTTCGGAATTGTCCATTCAAATGGCACTCCATAATTTGATGGCGTATCAACATATTTTTTATTATTAATACAGTCATGTGTTAACTCTACAGATATATCTACTGCTTCTTCTAATGTTTTGTCATTCATAATGGCCGATACCAAAAAGCTTGCAAAAATATCTCCCGTTCCATGATACGAACCCTCAATTTTTTTACTGAAATGATAGCTTATATTGTCATTTTCTTTATTATAACAGGCTGCACCAATTGTTGATTCCTCAAAGGTTACTCCTGTTAGGATTATTTTATCAGGGCCTAATTTTGATAATGCTTTTAATATATAATTAATATACTCTTTTTCATATACAGGCTCTTTATATTCAATACCAAGTAATAAAGAAGCTTCTGTTATGTTTGGAATCAGTATGTCAGCTTTTCTAGCAAGCTTTGACATATTGTTACTTAAATTGGTGGTAAAGTTCTTATATAATTTCCCGTCATCTGCCATAACAGGATCAACTACAATTAAAGTATCTTTAGTTTTTAATCTATCTATTATATTTAAAACTATATCAATTTGTTCAACTGAACCTAAATAACCTGTATATATTGCTGAAAAGTCAATACCAAGAGTAGCCCAGTGACTGCT
Source organism: Mobilisporobacter sp. (assembly GCA_031549965.1). Lineage (GTDB taxonomy): Bacteria > Bacillota > Clostridia > Lachnospirales > Lachnospiraceae > JAVBPB01. The sequence goes on from JAVBPB010000104.1 coordinate 16,068, forward strand.
AAAAGCATCTAAGTCGGTGGTAAGATCACGATAGGTAAATCCTTCAAATCCACCTGTGTGCGTAGATAATATAGCAGTTGGCATTACACAAGTTTCAACCCCGGCTGCCGACAATATTGGAAGTGATACGGTAAGAGAACATTTTCCAAAACCTGAGATATCATTAATCGCAGCAACTCTTTTTAATGGTTTCATTTCTGGCTCTCCTTTACATAAAAGGAATGCAGACCTGATTTCATAAGGGCTGGTCTAAGAGCTGAGAATAGGGTTGTAGAAATTATAACCGATGTAATTGCATTAAATGTTGTGGCTCCTGCTGCCCAGGTTGTTAATATTTTTGCAGCACTTGATGGTATTCCTAATATAAATTGTGAATAAAAATATCCTACTATCGGATCAAAAATTACGTTAAATGCCATTGCAGTTGTTGCTGCTATAATACTCCATTTAATTACATTTTTATGACTTAAACTTGGGTTAGTGTTAATTTTGCCTAACTTGTGTGCTACAATACCACATATTAGACCAATTAAGAATTTAATAATTATAGTCTTTGGAGCGTACATTATATATGCTGGTACAAAAAGGTCTCCAATCCCCATACCTATAGCTCCTGCAACGCCTCCATAAACTCCACCTAAAAGCAATGAAGCTAATACTAAAAATGCATTTCCAAAATGAATTGAAGTTTGCCCCCCTGCTATTGGAATATCAATTCTAAAATAAGTAAATCCAATATAGCATAGTGCTGTCATTAATGCTGTAAGTGCCAGTTTCTTTACATCTAATCTCTTGTTATTATTCATTGTACATCCTCCTAAATTAAATATAAATCAAAATTTTATTAAATGTATTATATATTTTTTACTGGTATGTTTCAACATCCAGAAATACTTTTTTTAATAGTGCCAGATATATTAAAACATTACGAATAAATATTGACGTTGTCAAATAAAATATAGAAAGTATGATCTAATAAAAAAGGGAGTGGTAGATTTGGCTGATTACACAAGATTTGTTTCCTATATGTATTCGTACGATAATGGAGTTAAAATGAATAATGTAGGATTCGCAAAATTAGAGGAGAGAAACGGGCAACTAAAAGTTACTTTAAATCTTAAAAATATCACAAGCACAAACAATGAGCCTTATAAAATTTACTTGTTTTACAGAAACGATGGTAATACAGAAGGTATCTGCCTTGGTAATTTAAATATTAAAAACGGCTTAGGTGAGTTTAGAACAACAACAAACAGCAACAATATAATGAATTCTTCAAAAGCTTTTAAAAACTGCGGTGGTATAATAATTGATAACAAAAGTACTAAAGCATATGCAACTGAATGGGATGACATTCCTATTAACTTTTCCAAGTTTAATGCAAATAATGCGGAAACAATTAATGAACCTGCTATTCAAGCTGAAACTCCAGTATCAAAACAAACTGACACTGTAATAATAGAAGAAGATATCGCAGAAAATATACCATCGAAACCAACTCTTTCAGAAGATGTACAATCTGATGTGAATCCTCTTGAAATTGAAACCATGGAATCTGTTGATAATGTTAACTTTACTGAATCCACTTTCTTAGATGAAGGCAAAATTAATTCAGATGATTTAGAAGATGGTTTAAATCCTTATGATTCAAACACAAGGGTAATACAGTCCCTACATAACTACGAACCATTCACTGGTTATAATTCATACGATTATACAAACGATTCATATACAAATGCTGGGAATGAAGAAATTATTTATGAAACCAATCTGCAAACTAATTTTTCGGAATCATCACCAGGAATTGAAAATTTATTTAAATCCTTTCCTAAAATGTTTCCTTTTGCCGATGATTCCGTAATTGAATGTGTAAGAATCGAACCTCAGGATATAGGAAGCTTGCCTATGCCTTTATGGGTCTTAGGTAATAATAGCTTCTTATTGCATTCGTACTACAATTATAGGCATTTAATACTATCTAAAATGAAGTCACCGGATAATAAAATTGTATATATAATTGGCGTTCCAGGAATTTATCATAACAGAGAAAAATTTATGGCTAAAATGTTTGGTTTTGATGAGTTTAAGCCAGTTAATAGAAAAGAACAATTAACCGGAGAATTTGGTTATTGGTATATGACAATTGATCCAGAATAAAATCAAGGCTGTTACAAAATATAGTGTAACAGCCTTGACTTTATTAATTTATTCTTTAATAGCTGTAATCTGGTTATCTATAGTTTCACATATGCCTGCAATTCTATTATTACGTTCAGATATCTTAGCAACCAGTGATACCTGCATTTCACAAGCTGCACATATCTCTTCAATAGCTGCTATATTTTGCTCGGAACCTGCTGCCAATGTTTGTGTTTCTTGTTTTATTTCACCAAATGATGTTTTAAGAGTAGTTAATAATTCAAATTCGTGACTTAAACCGTCTTTTACAACTTCAATACTTGAACTAATTTTACTAAATACACTTTCAACATCCTGAAGTTGTTTATCACCATCTTTAGTAGCTTCCTTACCATGCAAAATCTTTTCAAGCACTTCATCTGTTGTCGCTGTAATGTTATGAGTAATCTTAGCAATCGACTGGGTAATCTCTGATGTCTGATCCGCAAGATTTCTTACTTCTTCAGCAACAACTGCAAAACCTTTTCCCGCCTCTCCTGCTCTTGCAGCTTCAATAGCTGCATTAAGTGCTAACAAGTTTGTTTGTTGAGCTATATTTACGATTCCTGACAAAAATCCATTAATCTCATTCATGCCTTCCACTAATACATTTACTGTATTATGTGTTGAAATAATTGATTCCTTTATAACCCCCATTGAATTAGACAATTCCATCATTTCACTATTACCTAAAACAACCATTGAATATGTATTATCAAATTCCTTATCCATCTTAGATGATAAATCGTAAGTTTGATTTAAACAAGTTCCTGCTTTGTCCATGTTGTCATTTATCTTTAAAGCTGCACTGGCATTTTCTTCAGTGCTTCTTTCCATTTCATTAATTGCATTAGATATGCTATTAATTTTTTCGTCGGTCTGACTTATTGTACTAACATTATGCCTTACTGTTTTATTTAATGACTCTACTGTTTTTTCAAAAATAGACATAGTATTACTTAAAGTTTCTGCATTTTTTTTGGCATCTTCTGTTGACCTATAGGCTACTTCAATATGATGACTACTTTGTCTTGCCTGAAAATAAAGTCCCATAGATACTAACAAGTAACTAAACAATGGTATAAGGGCATCAGCTAATTCTGCATCAGCACCAAATACAGCGTCTGTTTTTATTATTGAAAAAACAGTTAATAAAATAAATACTACCAAAGAATGTATTAAAATATACTTTTTCTCCATATAGAGTGCAACAAGCACTAAAAACAATACATAAAATGAAAATGTTCTTGAATTACCTCCCGTAATAGCTGAAACTCCAAGTATCTCAAGAGCTGGAATAATAGTTAAAATCATAGCTTTAATTAAATCATTAAACTTTATATGAGCTATTATCTCCAATATTATACAGCCAATTGTACCGACAATAATACCTGTAATCCCATCCATTCCTTTTGTTACCCAAGATATTATTACTAAAATCACATTAATAATTACGAACAAATGAGCATTAAATATATGAGTTTTCATGTGTTCTCTTTGCATATTAGCACTCTCCTTAATATATTATTTAGCTTACTTATATTTACTAATTACATTACTTAATTTTGCAAATTGTTCTAATGTAAGAGTTTCACCTCTGACTTTATCTGAATATTCCAGTTCTTTAAAAATATTCAAAAGTAATTCCTTAGACAAATTTAATTCAGAAGCGTTTGTTAAACCATTTAACAATGTCTTCCTTCGCTGATTAAAAGATGCTCTTATTATCTTAAAAAATAATGCTTCATCCCAAACCTCCACAGGAGGTTCTTTATACTTTGTTAATCTTATAACAGCGGACCCAACATTAGGCCTTGGAATAAAACAATTAGGAGGAACATTGGCAACAATATATGGCTGGGCATAATATGATACTGCTAATGATAATGCACCATAATCCTTGCTCCCCGGTACTGCCTTCATTCTATCTGCAACTTCCTTTTGAACCATAACTGTAATATTATCCACAGGAAGTTTACTTTCAAATAATCCCATTATTATTGGTGTTGTAATATAATATGGCAAATTTGCTACTATTTTTATTGGTTTTCCATTATTATTTTCTAAAACCAGCTTATTTAAATCTACTTTTAATATGTCATCATTAATTATTGTTACATTGCTACAACTTAACAACGTCTCTTTAAGAATTGGTATAAGCTTTTTGTCTATTTCAACTGCCACTACAGCTTTTGAAGCTTCTGACAAATATTGAGTCATAGTCCCAATTCCCGGCCCTATTTCCAATACCATATCATCTTTTGATATATTGGCAGCAGATATTATTTTATCCAGCACATGTGTATCAATAAGAAAGTTTTGACCATATTTTTTTTGAAATATAAAATTGTACTTATTAATAATTTCAATTGTATTTGCCGGAATCCCCAGTTTTTTATCAGGCATCTTTTCTCTCCGTTATTTTTTATTTTATATCGAATAAATGTTTAGCATTCTTTGAAGTAACCTCTACCACTTCCTCATAACATACTTCTTTAATGCTCGCAATTTCTCTTGCTATATATGTTAAATTAAGAGATGAATTCCTTTTTCCTCTATTAGGCACAGGAGAAAGATAAGGGCAATCCGTTTCTAGCAAAATTCGTTCTAAAGGTATATACTTTACAGCTTCTTTTAATTTTTTAGCATTGTTAAATGTTACTACTCCTCCAATGCCAATATAAAAACCTAAGTCTAAAAATCTCTCTGCCATTTCTTTGGCATATGAAAAACAATGAATTACACCTCCAACTTTGCCTCCCCTTTCACATAAAATGTCATATGTGTCTTTTGCTGCATCCCTTGAATGAATTATCATTGGTAAATTTACTTCTTTGGCTAATTCAATTTGACGAATAAACCACGCCTTTTGAGTTTCTCTATCTGGATCATCCCAATAATAATCTAGTCCTATTTCTCCAATTGCTACTACTTTAGGATTGCATGACACTTCCTTTAACCATAAAAAATTATCCTCATTAAGCTCCATGGCTTCATTGGGATGAACTCCCACTGCTCCATAAAAAAATGGATACTTTTCCGTAAGTTCAAGTGTCTTTTTAGTAGTTTCAATACTTGCACCTACATTAACAACATATTCTATACCATTTTGTACTAGACTATTAATTACTTCTTCCCTGTCTAAATCAAAACTTTCATCATCATAATGCCCATGACTTTCAAATATCATACTAAATCTCCTTACAAATGCTATAATACTTGATAATAATTTCTTCAAAAATATACAAATTAACATACTTATTATATCATAATTTTTATTTAAATTCTATACTTATTTTATAAATCAAGTTGAATAAAAAAGAGATTAATTTACTGTTGAAGATTAATGTGGCTAAAATCAACTACATAGATCTTCAAAAGATAAATCAACCTCTATAATTTAATACTATATATTTAATGTTTCAAATTAATATTTTCCATAATCGCTATCAGTTAATGCAATGGTTCTGGCATGAGACTCTTTTTTTGGAGCTTTTGATCTTATTGAACTATGATTAGAGCCTTTTCCTTTTAATTTAAATTGTGAAATTAATCCTTCAAGTATAGTAGCCTGACCTGATAATTCCTCTGAAGCTGCTGCTGATTCCTCTGCTGTAGCGGAATTTTGAGAAACTACCTGAGCTACTTGATCAATTCCTGTGTTTATTTGGTTTATGGCCTCTGACTGCTCTTCAGAAGAAATGGCGATGCCTTTTACAATAACTGTGGATTGGGATACGCCATCCACTATTTCTGACAAGCTTTTTGATGTTTCTTCTGCAATTTTTGAACCAAGCTGAGCCTTTTCTATTGAGTTTGTTATTAAGCTACTTGTATCTTTAGCAGCTTCTGCACTTTTTGCTGCAAGGTTACGAACTTCTTCTGCAACTACTGCAAAACCTTTTCCATGTTGCCCTGCTCTTGCTGCCTCTACTGCTGCATTTAGAGCTAAAATATTAGTTTGGAATGCTATGTCATCAATTACTTTAATTACTTTATTAATTGAAATACTTGCTTCGCTGATTTCTTTTACTGCCTGCATCATGTTTTCCATTTGTACTGAACCTTTTTCAGCATTTTCTTTAATTGTGTTTGCAAGCTTTGAAGCAGTATTAGCCTGTTCGGTATTAACTTTTGTTTTTGATGCAATATTTGCAATTGAACCTGATAATTCTTCAACAGCAGTTGCCTGTTCAGTTGCACCTTGGGCTAATGCCTGACTTCCATCTGCTACCTGCATTGATCCTGCTGATACCTGTTCTGTGGAATCACTAATTTCACCAAACATATTATTAAGATTATCAACCATGAGTTTTAATGCAATACCTATAGAATCTTTTTCAGATAAAGGATTTACATTAACTGTTAGATCTCCTTCAGATATTTGTTGAATTTCAGTTGAAACTTCTAGTAAATATTCTGTAAGTGCTATACTTGAACCTACTGATTGGGCAATTTCGTCTTTGAATACTGCATCATCTTTACATTTTTTAAGAAGTTCTACATCTATATTCATATCTCCTGTTCTTCCAATCTGACCAAGTAATTTAGTCATATTATTAACAGGCATGCTGATAATTCTTGCAATATAAACACCAAGCATTATTGCACAAATAAATGAAGCAATAACTATGACAATAACTACTATTATCGTTGAGAATGTCTGAGTACTTAAAATACCACTTTGCGTTAATCCAGCACCAATTACTAGTGTTTGACATTGTGTTAGTCTATCAAGTATTGTATCCGAAAGCTTGGCTGCGGATTTTAAAGTTTCTTTAGCACTGACTAAATCTTTATTTCCAGCATGTTCTAATACCTCTTTTGCAAGTGGCTTATATTCATTATATACACTTAACGCTTCTTCAAGTAATGCCAGTTCCTCGGTATCTTTTTCTGTTAAATTGTCCCTAAGTCCTGCCATTGACGCTTCTAAAACTGTCATTGACTGGTCAATATCTGTTTTTGCTTTATCTACTCTTCCCTCTACATCATTAAACACTATTGCATCTCTGTTTAATGATAATCGTATATTTTGTAGCTCATTTACACTTGTTGATATGTATGGAATCATAACTGAATTCTTAACTAAAAGTTCAGAATATTTTTGGTCAGTGTTATATAGATTAATACCTCCCAAAAAACCTATCGCAGCAGTAATTATGGCTACTATAGTAAATCCCAAAAGCAATTTTGCTTTAATTTTCATGTTCTTCATAATTCATTTCTCCTTCCGTTTGGTAAATCTTTACATCTTCTCAAATATCTTATTAATAGGTTGAAATTTTTATTAATTATATCATATATTTTTTTAATTGTCCACTAAATGAGTATTTAAAAATATGCAATTGCTTCCACTTCGTTACTATTCACTTCGCAAAAAATACATTATATTATTAATATTTCCATAAATATTCTATCAGGTATAAAACAAACCCATCAATTATATATTAATATTGATGGGTTTACCTTTAATACCGCAATTTAAATATTTAAAGTTATTCTGTTTTATTCTAAATACATTTCTATACGATTGATGGTAAACTACTCAAATTATTACTTTCTGTACCATCAGGAATTGATTTTAAATATTCATTACCATTTCTTTCAGATATGCCTACTCCTGATATTTCACCCTGTTTTGCTAATTCAACACCTTCTTCTTTATTGACAATTCTACCGTCAGAAAGCTTGTATCCTGATACCCTGCCTCCTTCTTTTACTAATGCAACAATACTTTTCGCATCGGATTTTGGCTCAGGTATCTCTTTCATTGCCATAATTGGCAACTGGTTCATATTATTATCTATATTCATAAATAATCTGCCTTTCTTTAGTTTAATATAAGATTATTATGCATATCTTTTATTCTTTATATTCAGGATCATCAAAGATTTCAAGTATGGCTATAATTATAAAATTGCTCCCAAAGTCAATATTCCAATGTTGTCATTGTAAATTTTATAAAATTGTTCAATTGGAAGAGGATTTACTCCCACTCCTACTTCTATTGTATATCCAGGTCTGTTGTATGTTTGAATAAACCAGTCCTTATATCCTGCATTTCCAGATGCAATTGGAGTCTCATCAAGGCTATAGCCACTTACACGGGCAAATTCCCTTCCAATTTCATATGAACCTTCTGGTAAATAATCTTTATATCTCCAATATATTACTTCACCTTGGGTATGATAAGACAGTGTAAGCCTAAAATCATGTGCCATTGTAAATTCTGCCATGGCTTTACTTTCAGGTTCAGAAAGGGGATTAGGTCCAACATAATCCCTTGGGCCTGGTTTGTTATATCCTTGGGCATATTTAATTCTTTTTGCTTCTTCCCATCCTGCCGGATAATTTAAATTTAAATCCACTCCATTAATATTTGCTTTCCATCCGCTTGGGAACCTTATTTGTCCACTCATTGCATTAGCTTTCTTATAGTAATCACTGGTACTTGCGGTTTGACCTGTAACTAAGTCAACACCGTCCGGATTAACCATAGGAATTACATAAATAGTTGTATTATCGTATATTTCTTTTGCCAAATGATTAAATATTCTTCCATTTTGAGAATAACTTTTAGCATACTCTTCCACAAACTTCACCAGTACAGGAGTTGTAATCCATTCATTAGCATGATGGGAAGCATTGTAAAGTACTTCTTTTTCTCCTTTTCCTATTACTATTCCAAATAATGTTTTTCCCTCAATACTAGTTCCAATACTAATAATTTCTAAAAATGGATATCTTGCTTTTAGTCCGTCTATACATAATCCAAGAACCTGATAGGTAAAGCTAATATCATCAAATGTTACAGGAAATCTTAAAGGGATTGTAAGTATAGTTCCTGGTGCTAACTGTTCCGGATTAAAACCTTCATTTGCGGTCTGGATTGCCTGTATGGTTGTTGAATACTTAGTTGCTATTGAATATAGGGTATCATCAGGTTTTACCTCATATTTAACATAACCCACTAGGTATGGCATAAGAGCACTCCATGTTTTAGGACCTACTATACCATCTGGTATTAATCCTTCTCTATTTTGAAATCTTCCTACTGATACTTTTGTATTTGGACCAAAAACTCCGTCTGGCTTGTTTTGTGAATAAAAACCTGCTCTTCGTAATCCTTCTTGTAATAGTTCAACCTCTGGTCCCTTTGAACCTTCTTTTAATGTATTCAAGTTAAACCTCCAAATTATTTTTTATACCTTTTATTCAAGTTTTTGTTTTGGGTGCTTAAAACTTGGAGGGGTTACTTTAAAGCTTTTTCTTGGCGTATTTTACTAAATAAAAAACACCCTCTAGGGTGTTCTTATTTATACTTTTTCAAAAGCTCCTTTAGGACAATATGTTTGGCACTTTCCACATAAAATACATTTTTCTTCATCAATAACCGGAAGTGAATTTATAGTTACCTGAGAAATTGCTCCCACTGGACACACTGGTATAGATGGGCATCTATGATTCTGGGGACATTTTGACTTACTTACTATTATCTTCATTAATTTTCTCCTCCATTATGTAATTACGTTTATTATGCCAGATATATTTTTATTCTACTGTGACAATATCACATTCTTTACTTTTTATTCTTTACATAATTCTTTCCATGAAGTAATGGTTCAGATAAATTCTTAATGAAAAATTCAATAAATGGTCCTAAACAAAATGCTGTTAAAAATGTACCAACTCCTAATTTTACTCCACATATAAATCCTATAACTAAGCATATTAAATCTGTTGTTATTCTGCATATTTTAAAATTTATGGAAGTTTTTTTTGCTATTATTAATGCCATTGCATCATAAGAAGAAACTCCCATATCCGCTGTATAATACAATGAAGATGATATGCCAATAAGTACTAATCCAAATATCATAATCAATACTCTGCCCACCATATTTAAATCAGTTGATATACCATTTAGAGTATCAAGTGTAAATTGAGCAACATTACCAATAATAAATATTGTTAATACAGTACTAATTCCAATATAATGTTTATCAAGAACAAAGGTTATTACCAAAAAAAGTGCTGTAAGTATTATAAACATAGTTGAATATCCAATTTTTGTGACATCTCCTAATCCGGTAGCAAATCCATTATATGGATCTATTCCCAAATCAACATATTTTAAAATCCCTACTCCTACTCCTGTTAAAACAAGTCCTATAATTGCCATACACAGTCTTTTAATAAAAATTATATCTTTAAAGTTTTTCATCCATTTATTAATATTAGACATTGTATATCTCCTTTCAATATTGTATAATTCTTTTATATTATAAGGACATCCAATTTAATTTAATATAAATAATGAGCCATTTTTTAACACTATCCGGCCAAAGAAAGGATTGTTATGCAAAGACTATATATTCCCTTAACAAAAGAAGGTTTAGAGATTTTAGATTATCCTTCAAGCTCATTTCCTTGTACCCATATTTTTGCAGATATTTCAATGTACTCTTCTAAAAATGTTCCTTGGCACTGGCACAATGATATTGAGATCTTTTATGTTAAATCTGGCTGTGCTAAATTTATTTTTAGTGAACAATATATTATTATAAATCAATCTGAAGGGGGCTTTATTAACCGAAATGTTTTACACTCTGTAGAGCTTTATGGATGCCAAAGCTGTGAAATTATAACCTTTATATTTTCTCCCACTCTTTTTACAGGGGGCATTGAAAATCAATTATTTTTTAAGATATCTAATCCAATTCAATCCTCGTCAATGTTTGACTTTATTAAGTTTCAAAACGATATAAAATGGACAAAGGATTGTTTAAATAGTGTTGTTGCCGCTCATAATCTTTATTTGGATGATTTAGAAATAAAAGAATTTCTAGTTATTGAACAGCTAATGCATATTTGGATTTTGCTCCTTTATAACAAGGACTTGCAATCAGCAAAAATAATTAACTACAATTCCATTAGCGAAACCCGGGTTAAAATTATGATGAATTTTATACATGAACACTATTTTGAATCTATTTCTCTGGATAAAATTGCAAAGTCTGCTAATATTAGCACCCGTGAATGTACAAGAGCTTTTAAAAATACTATTGGTATTTCTCCTATTACATATTTAATTAAATACAGAATAAATATTGCTGCATCACTTTTATCTACTACCATTTTACCTATTACTGAAATTGGTATAAAGGTTGGTTTTAATAATTCGAGCTATTTTACTAGGATGTTTGAAAGATATATGGGAGAGGGTCCTAAAAATTATAGAAAAGAAGGAGAAGCTTTGCCTTTTTAGTCCTTTTACTTCTAAAAAGGCAAATCTTAATTTTAGTATTTTGTAATATCCATTCCCTTAATTTTTTTAGTTTGAGATAATATTAATGGCAAAAGAATAATGACATTACATAAAATTATCATCATAACACCAACCCTTGAAAAGTACCAAAGCTCCAACCCTTTGTTATATAATATAAGATTGTTAAATAAGTATAAAAAAATAAAAATTCCAATAATCAAAACAATAAAGCTTTCCCTAATACGTAATAATCCCATTAAAAACAATATAGAAATTACGCTAAGAACCATTCGTTCTCGTATAGAAATTATTCCATCACCTAATATTTCCATAAAAACCTCATTCTGATATCGTTAAGTATTTTGAGTAAATTCCTTCTTACATTTTGCACAAGTAATAACTATTTTCCCTTTCCCTTTAGGAACTCTGACATAAGTTTTACAATGGGGACATTTAAAAAAACGATGAGTATTTCTTTCAGCAAACATCCTTTTATAAATGTTAAACCTTGAAATTACTTTACCCCAAATAGACATAAACCACTGGTTTTCCTTATGCCTTCTGTTTAGATCCTTAGATAAGGTTCTAAGCAATACAACCAAAACACCAACATAATAAACAATCATTAACCAAGGGCTGTGAATAATTTGTGCCACAATAGTTAATACAATACTTACCACCAAAAGAGCTATAGAAAGCTTGTCAACTCCATTTCTTCCATACATAAACTTACTTATTCCATTGTAAAATTTCATTAAATACTCTTGCCATTTCATAGTCAAACCTCCATTATTTTCAATTATATATTAAATTAATTCTCCTCACTTTTAATCTCTTTACCATATTTATAATATAATATCACATGAATATGGGTATTTCAAGGAAAGTTAGATTATACATTTATTAAATTTAATATAACATATTAAAAATTAAATAAAAATTCTATATTTTTATGATTAAAGGCTTCAATTCAAGCTCCATATCACGAAAAGGACTGTTGCACAACAGTCCTTTAGTTAAAATTGATGATTTTTAATTATTATTAATTGAATCCAAATAAATTGAAAAATTGGAGTATCTTTTCAAGGAATTATTTCCTTCCATAATAAAATTCCAGCTCTCTTTATATGAACCCTTTACTGCAAATTCATTTGAATTAAAAAAATGGATAAATTTTTCTGGCATATTTAAAAAATCTGTTTCAAATTTTGTGGCGTAGTGAGATTTGTCGCTCCTGTTAAGGTTTTGTTCATTATGCAATACATGATCCATATTACATGAAAAATAATAAACACTATATGGAATTGTCTTCCATACCTTATTTAAATTTATAATTTTATTTAGAATTTCACGTTTATGCTTGTTGCGATCAATTGTCATATTAACTTTTGATGTTACTATCGCTTCATCTGAATATTGATTTTTGTTTTCTTTGCCTTCTATAATATTTACATCTGGAATATATGCACCATCCATATCAATGATGTGAACTACATGTAAAAAATCCTTAGGCTTAAAAATTCTACCACTAAATTCTTTTACTATATTACCTATTTTAGCAGATATATTACCAGAATTACTACTATATTCAGTTGTAAGATCTCCATTTGTAATTTGAAAATGAACTGATTTCCCTTCTAATACCTGATTCATACATAAAGCAAGACTTGTTTTATCATTAATTCCCTCTACAATAAATAATACTATTTTTTTACTTTCCATCTTCTTCACCAGCCAGTCTAAACGCTCTGCTAATCATGTATGGATTAGTTGTCTCATATATACATTCATTTTGCCCACCCAGAATTATATCATGAAAATATAAATCTCTGAAATTATTACTAGTTTTTACTTTTTTAAATCTAATATATCTGTTGTTTTCATTTGTAGTAGTAAACATAATATTTTTTTTATTTAGAACCTCCAACGGTCTTAAATTGTGAGATGTAAATATTAGCTGCCCTTTTCCGTGTTCTTCAACTATTTTTAATATTTCACCTAATAAATACTCAAATATACCTGAATCAAATTCATCAACTACCAAAGTTGCAGATGAGTTATTAAAAACCATAATTAGACCATAAAGAACTGAAACTAACTTCTTTATACCATCTGATTCATATTTTAGGGGTATAGTTGTATTACCTCTGTTAGCAACAATCTGGGCCAATACTACTTCTTCATTATTTTTATCAAGTCTTGTTCCAAGTTTTTTAAGTTTAATGTTTAATCCGGGTACTATCTCCTTAAGTACCATATTAATTAATTCCATTTTTTCTGCAATTGATTCAAAGAAAACCTGAGGTATATGAGATGTAGCATTTAAGTTAAGTCTCCCCTTTAATAAGGCAATATTGTTTTCTTCTTTTAAAACAAAGGAAAATGGCAAGGCAATATTTGCATTAATGATTCCTGCCTCGGCATTGCTTATTACGTGTAAATTATAGGTAGCATAATGATGTAAAATGCTAAAAATACTTTTATATTCTTCTTCCATCTGACTTTTATCTATAATATGTTTTAATTCCCTAGAAAATAAAAATGATCTTGATGATTTTTTCATAAGAAGTTTTGTTACTCTAAGCTCGTCTTCTATACTTTTATTCCCAGTAATTAATTGAGAAATTCTTCCTCTTTGCTCAAAAATATTATAACTTTCTTCGTTATAGCTTAGTATTGAAGTCATTCTGGTCCATTTTCCATTATTATATTTTGACATACTTAACTTTTCCATTGATACATATACTGAATTTTTCTCTGAATCTGTATGCTCTTGGTCTATATCTATAAAGTCAAGTTCACTGTATTGTTCATTTTTCTTTAAAGCAAATTCATATATTACTTTAAATTGCTGCTTTTTTTCATTAATAACACTTAATTCAAAACTACATTTTGCATCAATCATTCCATATTTTATTGAGTTTCCACAATCCATACTTAATTTATTTCCAAGTATTAAATTTTTAAATAATCCTAATGCATAAATTAAGGTTGTTTTTCCTGAACCGTTTTGGCCATAGATTCCAAGTACGTCTGATTTTTCCTCGAAAATGTTTTCTCGCATATTGCACGTAAACTGTATTACGCCTTTTCCAACGTTTTTAAGATTATAAATCTCTATTTTTTGTAATCTTATATTTGTATCTTTCATTGCTCAACTCCCTCTTAACATTACAGATCGATTTATACTTATCTTTCAAAGTTTTCTCCTGCTAAAAGATAAGTTGTTCTTTTTGCAGCACCTTGTTTTTTTATAAAACCTGCTTTTACCATATCGCCTAGTATAGTTCTAGCCCTTCTTTCCTTAACTTTCAGTAAAATTTCAACCTGTCCTGATGTAATTTGCCCATTGGCTTCTATAAATTCTATTATTCGCTTATGTTGCTTATTCACATATTGTATATCCGGCACTTTTTCAACTTGTTCCGGCACTTTTTTACCTTGAACCGGAATCATTTCATTAAGAATTTCCTCTTTTCGATAAAGATTTATTCTAAAATCACCATCAAAATCAATTAGTTCCGGCTCCTCCAAACCATAATCCTTACATTGCTGAATCATTCTTGGAATTCCACTTCCCCAACTTTCAATTATTTTCATATATGCAAAAGCACTGGAAATACCCCTATTTCTAATTTTTGAATATCCCTCTTTCATTTTTTCAATAGATACTCCACTCAATAACATACCCGGTGATGTTACCTCTAAACGGTCATCATATAAAGCAATTTGTACATTGGCTGGTTCCAGATAGCTACGATGGCATACAGCATTGCAAATCATTTCCCTAACAGTCCCAATAGGGAATTCATAAACATCCTGCCTATACAATCCCTCAATTTTTGCTCCCATACGAATCATACGTAAAACAAAATTATATGCCTCATCAATTTGGCTCTGAATCGAACCTCCATAATTTTTTCTATCCACAAAAATAGCTCTATTACTACCTTTGAAAACTGCACACTGAATATTTGCTTGTATAAATGGAATACCTTTTCCCGACAGAAGGCAGAATCCATTACTTGGAAGTAACTCTCCATTTCTTTCAATAAGAAGCCCCCAAGAAATCAATTGGTTGGGAGTCAATTTACGAACTTTATCACGTTCTGCATCACCCCTACACATTTTTCTTGCGTAATCGGTCATTTCACTGCACAACTTCTCAATTTCTTCCTCAGTTACCGTTTGTTGCTCTGCAATAAGCTGATCAAAACTACCATTTGTCCCCTCAAGAATTAATTCCTGTATCATATAAGGTTCCGCTAATCTTGTTGTTCCTCCTGAGCGAATATAGGTTCCTTTACTTATTCCCATTGATTTAATATAATATGGGCGTTGTTTCCCTGAAATAATTTCAACAATTATAATTATTTTACCTTCTATTTCCTGAATGTTTATATCTGGAATGATCATTGGCTCACAACTATCTGAAATAGCATTAATTATATCATCCATTGTTTGAAATATAGTGTCATTACTGATACCAACAACTTCATGGTTATCGTCTTTTACACCAAAAATCAGCCGACCTCCATTCCCATTTGCAAAGGCAACAACTGTTTTCATATACTTAATGCTCTTTTGTGGTAGCATCTCCTTAAACTCTACAATTTTAGATTCTCCATTAAGAATTTTTTCAATGGTCATGTTATCACGCCTTCCTGCTTTCATACATATACTTCCTGTAATTTATATTTATCCATTATACACACAAACTACAATTTTCACAAGCTCATAAATTCAAATTATTCTATTCTTAAAGTCTAACCAGAATTCCAAAATTATTATATATTGTGTTCTAATTGAACTTTATTATACATGATTTTCAAACAAGTGGTATATGCTAATAAATATTAGAAGGGATGATTTTGATTAAATAATAAAAATATTCTTATATATTTCACATAATTTACGGTGCTTAATAAAACCAAAAAAAATGTTGTAAAATAGTTTTAAATACTACCTTGCAACATTTTTTATTTATTTTTATGTATCTAAATTTTTAGTTATATTTAATATTTTCCTAGATTACCATGCTTCGGAAGCTTAAGAATACCCTTATTAGAGGCATCCTTCATACCACTATTATGTATATTAATCTTCTTTTTAGTTTGATTTAATTCGTTAAATTTAAATTGACTAACTAATTGTTCTAAGTTCTGCGATTCAGCACTTAGTTCTTCAGAAGATGATGCACTTTCCTGAGAAACTGCTGTATTTTGCTGAATTGCCTGTACAACCTGTTCAATACCTGCATTAATTTGTATAATAGCATTTGATTGCTCCTCTGAATATTTGGAAATTTGACCAACAATTGTATTAGATTCCCCGATGCCATTTACAATTTCATTTAATGACTGTGCTGTCTCTTCTGCTATTTTAGAACCCATTAATGCCTTTTCGATAGAATTACTTATTAAACCACTTGTATCTTTTGCTGCTTCTGCACTTTTAGCTGCCAAATTACGTACTTCTTCTGCAACAACTGCAAACCCCTTTCCATATTGACCGGCTCTGGCAGCTTCAACTGCGGCATTCAATGCAAGGATATTTGTTTGAAATGCAATATCATCAATAACTTTTATAACTTTACCAATAGATTGAGATGCTTCACTAATTTCATTTACAGCTCGCATCATCTCTTCCATTTGTTGTCCACCAACATCTGCACGTCTTTTAATGTTTACAGTTAATCCTTCTGCACGTTTTGCCATATTGGCATTTTCTCCAGTTTGTGTCGCTACAGTAGCAATAGTTGAGCTTAATTCTTCAATTGCTTCCGCTTGCTGTGTAGAACTTTGTGACAATGTTTGAGAACCTTCTGATAGTTGACTGGCACTAAACGCTACTTGATTAGATGATGCACTAATACTTCTTACTAAATCTTCAATATTATCCACAACTTGGTTAATTGCATTACTTAGAATATCATCTTGGGATTTAGGTGATACTTTAATTGTAAAGTCTCCATTTGACATCTTGGTTAGAGCGTCTACCTGCTCTTTTGTACTTATAATTAATTTGTTAAAGTCGTCTGCTAATACTCCTAAATCATCATCTGTAGATATATGAATTTCATCCGGTACCGCTCCTATTGCCAATTGCTTAGCTGTTCTTATAATTTCACTAATAGGTTTAATGGGACGAATTAAAAGTATTTGAGTAGCAAACCAAATAAAAATTAAAGCAACTACTATTACAACAGTATATACAATCATAACTGATACATTATTTTGTTTCTTTACAAAATCTGAAATTGGAACTGCAAATCCAAATGTCCATTTAGAATCTGAAAGTACTTTCGTTGCAATATATTTTTCTTTTCCATCATAATCAATTGCTTTAACCAATTTAATGCCCTTATTTGCATCTTCGTAAACTATGCTTTTTACCTTTATACCAATTGAATCATAAGAAGTACTTACTGCCTGATCATTTTCTCCGTATGGCATAAAATCAGAATTATCGTGTGCTAATATGGCTCCTTCACTATCTAATAAAAATGCCTTTCCTGAAGTACCTGATATTGTAAATGAGCCACATATTTCAACCAGTGAATCCAGTATTAGGTCTTCACAAACAACACCTATAACCTGTCCTTGCTCGTTTTTCATTTGAACACCTATGCAAGCATACATCATACCATTACTAATAGCCAGATATGGATTATTATAGGTTACTCCAGGATTATTTATAGTACTCATGTACCAAGGTCTAGTTTTAAGTTCCCAACCTTCTGGTGTTATCCAACCAGCTCCATCTACATATTTATTTGTATCGGTAAATCCTGCAAATATTTCTGAAATAATATTATTCCTATCTCTTTGATTTTTTAAATAATCTTGTAATATATCTCTATTATTATAATCTATGTAGGGAAGATCTGCTGCTAAAGTTGTGAGCATAGTAGTTGCCTCATCTAGTACACTTTTTATCTCATTAGAACCTGTACTTGCTGATAATAATAAGGATTCTTCTGTTGATTTCCAAAATGATGCATTTGAAGACATTTGAGATGCAATTACTGCAATCACTAAAATAACAGACGCAATTAAAATAACCCTAAAGGTGAGTTTTTTTTGTAAACTTTTTATTTTTTTATTTTTCATTAAGTTGCTCCTTCTCTTATATGCAATTAACTTGACTTTATCATTTTTAACAATTAATTTACAATTTAAAATATTCTTTTGGTAGTTTTCATGTAAGTAATTGTAAAACCAAATAGTAGTTTGGTAATTATTTAATATTAATTGCTTTTATTAAGTTTTTTTTAACACTTTTCACTATAAATCTTAGCAAATAAAACAAAAAATGTCAATATTTTATTGATTTTTAATATTAACATCTGTTACAGTAAAGCCTTTTTGATTTTAGTTACAAACGGACGCTTACACTTTTCAAATCAAAAAAAATTCTCAACTCCTTATATATTAAGGTGTCAAGAATTTCTAAGGGAGAGGCGACAACCAGATTTGAACTGGTGATGGAGGTGTTGCAGACCGCTGCCTTACCACTTGGCTATGTCGCCATATTTAATTTTTCATCTTAATATAGTATATTATACCAAGACAAAATTTATTCGTCAATAATTAATTTAATTTAAATAAATGACTCCTACGGGAATCGAACCCGTGTTACCGCCGTGAAAGGGCGATGTCTTAACCGCTTGACCAAGGAGCCTTGTTGTATATTAATGAACACTTGACTTTGTTGTATTATGTATTGTGTCATATAAAATGTTTCCATTATTAAGCCCTACAGTCAAAATGTGATGAATTATCATCACATAAGTGTTCAGAACTCCCCGAGTTGGACTCGAACCAACGACCCTGCGGTTAACAGCCGCATGCTCTACCGACTGAGCTATCGAGGAATATATGAAAGTATAAATTATTATATGCTCTAATTACACATTTTATTCATATACCTTCAAAACTAC
>JAVBPB010000001.1:0-42390 GCA_031549965.1 Mobilisporobacter sp.
AGATATCTCATAGCACAAGCTAGTAAGACCCCTTGAAGACGACAAGGTAGATAGGTTAAAGGTGGAAGTGCAGTAATGCATGTAGCTGATTAATACTAATAGGTCGAGGGCTTAACCAATAGGTTAAAAAATAAGTTTATCGGATGATTTCAATGTGTGGTTTTGAAGGTATAATCTAAATTATATCCTTATTGGCCCAGTGGCTCAGTTGGTTAGAGCGCCGCCCTGTCACGGCGGAGGTCGAGGGTTCGAGTCCCTTCTGGGTCGTCGTATTTTTTATACGAATAATTTAATAACATGGGATCATAGCTCAGCTGGGAGAGCAT
This sequence comes from Mobilisporobacter sp., assembly GCA_031549965.1. GTDB lineage: Bacteria > Bacillota > Clostridia > Lachnospirales > Lachnospiraceae > JAVBPB01. The sequence continues at coordinate 327 of JAVBPB010000001.1, forward strand.
CTGCCTTACAAGCAGAGGGTCATAGGTTCGAGCCCTATTGGTCCCATATTTACGCCGACGTGGCTCAATTGGCAGAGCAGCTGACTTGTAATCAGCAGGTTATCGGTTCAAGTCCGATCGTCGGCTTTTTTTGACTAAATATTGAATATATGGATGGGTTCCCGAGAGGCCAAAGGGGGCAGACTGTAAATCTGTTATCGACGATTTCGAAGGTTCGAATCCTTCTCCATCCACTAACTATTATTATAGTTTAATTTAATAACGTCGCGGGGTGGAGCAGTCTGGAAGCTCGTCGGGCTCATAACCCGAAGGTCGTAGGTTCAAATCCTGCCCCCGCAATTTTTATGCCCAGATAGCTCAGTTGGTAGAGCAGAGGACTGAAAATCCTCGTGTCGCTGGTTCGATTCCGGCTTTGGGCCTTTGTCATGGGATACTAGCTCAGTTGGTAGAGCACTAGACTTTTAATCTAGTTGTCCCGGGTTCGAACCCCGGGTGTCTCATTTAGGATCATCTTTTGATGGTCCTTTTTTAATGTTTACCATGAAGAAGAGTAAAATTAAAGGGAGTAGACCATTTTTATATATTATCCACAAGAATGACATAAAAGCAGAAAGTTTTCCACATTTAAAATAATATTTGTGGAAAACTTTCTGCTTTTTTAATATTTATGTGGAATATATCTAACGTTTATTACCAATAAAAAATAATGCAATCGTACCAGGACCGGAATGGCTTCCAATTACAGGATCAATATAATTAATTGTAATATCTGAAAATTCAAACCTTTCTCTAATTAAAGTAGCAACATACTCAGCATCTTCAATACAATCACCATGAGAAATAAAAATAGGCTGTTTTTTATCTAAATTAATAGAAGACTCCATTCTGTCTACCAAAGAACTAAGAGCTTTTCTTCTACCCCTAACTTTTTCTGCTAAAACCAATTTTCCAAGTTCATCTACGTGTAGTACAGGTTTTACACTAAGCATAGTTCCTGCGATGGCAGAAAAAGTCGATAGTCTTCCCCCTCTTTGTAGGAAAAATAAATCATCTACAGTAAACCAATGACAAAATGAAAGTTTATTTTCTTCTAACCAATTGAAAGTTTCTTCAATAGTTTTACCTTCATTACGTAATTTTACGGTATAATAGACTAGAAGTCCTTGACCCATTGACGCACAAAGACTATCTACAGCATAAATTTTTCTATCCGGATATTTTTCCTTTAATTCATCTAAATAATTATTAGCAGATTGAAATGTGCCACTAAGTGCAGATGAGAAACCAATATACAAAAGATCCTTCTCATTTTCTATAATTGGATTGAATACAGATAAAAATTCTTTATATTCTGGCAAGGAAGTAGTTATTAAGGATTTTTGTCTGGCAAATTCATAAAATGATTTATAGTCAGTTTTAATGCCTTTGATATAACCTTTATATTCTTTTCCATTTACAAAATATGATAGAGAAATAACACTTAAATTGTAATCTTTAATTTGATCATCAGTTAAATTTGCTGATGAATCAGTCACAATTTCGAAACTCATAAATTTTCCCCCTGTCTGATGTTAATAATAATATTAATTACTTTTTTAGGATTAATATATTTCTTTAAGTGTATTGTTTTAGATATACGCTAATCCAAAACATGAATACTTAAATAATTTATATTAGTTCTAACCTTGTGTCAATTAAATAAATTTCTATTTTTGTATTATATTATATTTAAATACTATAATCAATAATTTTTGCAGATAAAAATAAAAACCATATTTTCAAACTTAATTAATATGGGTTACTGAAAAAAAAACATAAATTACCTATTGACAAATTTAAAATATCATAATATACTTTGAATATCAAAACATTTGAAATACAAGATATTGGAGAATATGTATGGATATAAGAATTATAGGAACAGGCAGCTCACTACCTAAAATGTCAGTAAGCAATCATGACTTGGCAAATATGGTAGAAACAAACGATGAATGGATAAGTAGCAGAACAGGCATAAAAGAAAGAAGAATAGTTACAGAAGAAACAGGTTTAAGTATGTCTGCCGATGCTAGTATGAAAGCTATTAATAAAGCAAATATAAGACCAGAGGATATTGATATTATTATAGTAGGAACAATTTCATCTGATGTTTGTATTCCTAGTGCTGCTTGCGAAGTTCAAGATAAAATTGGAGCTTATAATGCAGTCTGTTTTGATTTAAATGCAGCATGCTCAGGTTTTGTTTTTGCACTTAATACAGCCTATTCATATTTAAATGCAGGTATTTATAATACGGCACTTGTAATAGGGGTTGATGTTCTTTCTAAATTAACAGATTGGACTGACAGAACAACTTGTGTATTATTTGGGGATGGTGCAGGAGCAGCAATTATTCAAAAAATTAATCAAACTGAAGTTATAGATCCTAGCAAAGGTATTATGGATTTTGTAATGTTTTCTGATGGAAGTAAAAAGGATGCACTTTATTGCAAGGATAGATCCATTTTAAATCCTTGGATAAAGAATGAGCAAATGACGGATTATATAAGTATGGATGGCGGTGAAGTATTTAAGTTTGCTGTTGGTAAAGTTCCAGAGTGTATATCTGAGTTGCTTTTAAGAGCTAATGTTAGTAAAGATGATATAAAGTATTTTGTATTACATCAGGCAAATGAAAGGATTTTAAGTTCAGTTGCTAAAAAATTAAAGGTTTTGGAAGATAGGTTTCCAATTAATCTTAATAAATATGGTAATACTTCAGCAGCTACAATACCTATTTTATTGGATGAATTAAATAATGATGGAAAACTTCAAAAAGGTGATAAGATTGTATTATGTGGGTTTGGTGGAGGACTTACTTGGGGTGCTACACTTGTTGAATGGTAGTTAATAAGTATTAATTATAAAAATAAAAATATAAAAAATAAAATTAATGGAGGAATTTTAAAATGAATTTAGAAATCTTAAAGGAACTTACAGCAGAACAATTAAATGGTGATGTTAATGAAATTACAGAAAGTACAGATTTTATAGAAGACTTAGGAGCAGATTCACTAGATTTATTTGAACTTGCAATGTCTATGGAAGAAAAGTTCAATATAGAAATTCCAAGTGAAGATTTAGCTAATATTAAAACGGTTGGTGATGCTTTAATCTATATAGAAGAAAAGTTAGCTTAGTAATTGACTTTAGTTTGTATAATATAATTTTTAAAAGTATAAGATAGGTGAAAATATGAAAACTAAAATTACAGAATTATTAGGTATTGAATATCCCATAATTCAAGGTGGTATGGCTTGGGTTGCAGAACATAATCTGGCTTCATCTGTATCTGAAGCAGGAGGTTTGGGTATTATTGCTGCAGGAAGTGCACCTAAGGATGTGGTTAGGAATGAAATCTTAAAGACGAAAGAAATTACTAATAAACCTTTTGGTGTAAATATAATGTTACTTAGTCCTTTTGCAGATGAAATCGCAGAATTAGTTGTTGAAGAGGGTGTTAAGGTAGTTACAACTGGAGCTGGAAACCCAAGTAAATATATAGAAATGTGGAAAAATGCAGGCATAAAGATTATTCCTGTTGTTGCATCGGTTGCTATGGCTAAGATTATGGAAAGAGTGGGTGCTGATGCTGTTATCTGTGAGGGATGCGAGGCAGGAGGTCATATTGGAGAGCTTACCACCATGGTTTTAGTTCCTCAGGTTGTAGACAAAGTTAGTATTCCTGTTATTGCAGCCGGTGGAATCGGTGATGGAAGAGGTATGGCGGCTGCATTTATGCTTGGTGCAGATGGGGTACAAATTGGAACTCGTTTTGTTGTGGCTAAAGAGTGTGTTGTACATCAAAATTTTAAAGATAAAATTATTAAAGCAAAAGATATAGATACAATAGTTACAGGAAGAAGTACAGGTCATCCAGTTAGAAGTCTTAAAAATAAAATGACTAGAGAATATGTTAAACTTGAAAAAGAAGTGGACGATTTTATGAAACTTGAGGAATTTACAGTAGGTTCTTTAAGAAAGGCAGTAGTTGATGGAGATGTGGATATGGGATCATTAATGTCAGGTCAGATTGCCGGATTAATTAATAAGGAGCAAAGTTCAAGGGAAATAGTTGTTGAAATTATTAAAGAAGCTAAAGGATTGTTAAAAATATAATAAATTTATTTTATTGCTAAAGAAATAGTGTAAATATATATTGTAAAATTATGAATTAATATTTTGAATATCAAAGGATTATGGTGATGAAATGAGTAAAATAGCATTTATTTTTCCAGGTCAGGGAACTCAATACATAGGAATGGCTAAAGATTTCTATGAAAATAACCAAAGTAGTAAAGAAATTTTTGATAAGGCATCTAATATTTTGGGTATAGATATTTGTAAGCTTTGTTTTGAAGAAAATGATAAATTAGATATTACTGAATTTACCCAAATTGCTGTTTTGACAGCTTCAATAAGTATATTAAGAGCTGTTGAAGAAAAAAATATAAGACCTGATATTACAGCAGGACTTAGCCTTGGCGAATATAGCGCTTTAGTTGCCAATAATACCTTATCATTTGAAGATGCCATTAAAGTAGTTAGAAAAAGAGGAATTTATATGTCTAAAGAAGTAGCACCAGGGGTAGGGACTATGGCTGCAATTCTTTCATTGGATAATTCTAAGATTGAAAAAATATGTAATAATATTGACGGAATTGTTGAGCCGGCAAATTATAATTGTCCTGGTCAAATTGTTGTATCAGGTGAGAAGAATGCAGTATTAAAAGCGAATGAAGAATTTATAAAAGCTGGTGCTAAGAGGGCTATTGAACTTAATGTAAGTGGGCCATTTCATTCATCTATGTTAAAGGGAGCCGGAGAAAAATTAAGAGGTGCTTTGGATGAATGTGAAATAAATGATTTTTCAATTCCTTACGTAAGTAATACAACGGCTGAGATAATTACTGATTCTAAAGATATTAAAGAATTATTAGTAAAACAGGTATATTCTTCAGTAAAATGGCAGCAAAGTGTTGAAAAAATGATTGAATTTGGTGTAGATATATTTATTGAGATTGGTATGGGAAAAACATTGAATGGATTTATTAAAAAGATAGATAGAACAAAAAAAGTTATTAATATTGAAAAATATGAAGATTTAGCAAAGCTTGATGAATTAATATAGTTTATTATTTGTATTTTATAAAATTTTAAGAAAGGAAAAATACAAGCATATATTTTCCCTTGTGTTTGTAGCTCAAATGAACTTGCAAGTGTTTCTTTGAGCCTTGGTGCAAAATATGTTGAAAGGTAAGATAGCACTTGTTACAGGTGCAAGTAGAGGAATTGGTAGAGAAATAGCAATAGAGTTGGCTAAAATGAATGCTTATGTGATTGTAAATTATAGCGGAAATGAAGAAGCGGGAAATGAAGTTGTTAGTGTAATTAAAAGTAATGGAGGAAATGCAGAAAGCTATAAATGTAATGTAGGTAATTTTAATGAGGTAAATGCCTTAATTGAATATATTATTAATACACATGGAAGTATTGATATACTTGTAAATAATGCGGGTATAACAAGGGATAATTTGTTACTTAAAATGTCAGAATCAGATTTTGATGATGTTATTAACATTAACTTAAAGGGAGTATTTAATACTATAAAGGCTTCATCAAAGTTTATGATAAAAAAGAGATATGGAAGAATTATTAATATTTCTTCTGTATCAGGGATTACAGGAAATGTTGGTCAGACAAATTATAGTGCTGCAAAGGCTGGTGTAATCGGAATGACTAAAACTCTTGCTAAGGAATTGGCATCAAGGGGAATTACAGTTAATGCTGTAGCTCCGGGATTTATTAAAACAGATATGACAGATGCTCTTTCAGAAGTTGTAGTCAGTAAAGTAGTGGAAAGTATACCTCTTAAAAGAATGGGTGAACCGGAAGATATTGCCAAAATGGTAGGATTTTTAGCAGGTGATGGAGGAAATTATATTACCGGTCAGGTAATTTTGGTAGATGGCGGAATAGCAATATAAATTATATAAATGGAGTGAGAAAATTGAGTAGAAGAGTAGTTATAACAGGACTTGGAGCAATAACACCTATTGGAAATTCAGTAGATGAATTTTGGAAGAATATAAAACTTGGAACAAATGGTATTGATGAGATTACTAAATTTGATACTGCTAACCATAAAGTTAAATTAGCGGCTGAGGTTAAGGATTTTAATCCGGCAGATTATATGGATAAAAAAGAAGCAAGAAGAATGGATCCTTTTTGCCAGTTTGCAATTGCAGCTTCTAAAGAGGCTTTTAAAGATTCAGGTATTGAAGTTACAGAAAGTAATGCTGACAGAATAGGCGTTATTATTGGTTCAGGAATCGGGGGTCTTAGTACAATTGAAGCAGAGCAAACTAAACTCCTTGAAAAAGGGCCTTCAAGAGTTTCGCCATTAATGATCCCAATGATTATTGGTAATATGGCAGCAGGTAATGTGGCTATTGCTTTAGGATTAAAGGGAAAATGTACCAGTGTTGTAACTGCATGTGCTACCGGTACTAACTCTATTGGAGATGGATTTAAAAGCATTAAATATGACGAAGCAGATGTAATTTTAGCAGGTGGGTGCGAAAGTTCTATAACTCCTCTTGGAATTGCGGGATTTACTTCTTTAACTGCATTAAATGAAACTTCAGATAAAACAAGAGCATCTATTCCATTTGATCTTGAAAGAAATGGTTTTGTAATGGGTGAAGGTGCTGGTGTTGTGGTTCTTGAGGAATTAGAACATGCAATTAATCGTGGAGCTAAAATTTATGCTGAGGTTGTTGGATATGGTTCAACCTGTGATGCATTCCATATTACGTCACCGGCAGAAGATGGATCTGGAGCAGCAAAGGCTATGAAGATTGCCATGAATGAAGCTAATATTATGCCAAGTGATGTTAATTATATAAATGCCCACGGAACAAGTACTAAATATAATGATTTATTTGAAACAAGAGCTGTTAAATTAGCATTTGGAGAAGATGCATATAAGATACCAATAAGCTCTACAAAATCTATGGTAGGTCATTTATTAGGTGCAGCAGGTGCAGTAGAATTAATTGCCTGTGTAAAGTCAATTGAGGATAGTTATGTACATGAAAATTTAGGATATAAAGTTAAGGATGAAGAGTGTGATCTTGATTTAGTTGTCGGAAGCGGAAGAAATGTAGAAGTTAATTATGCCTTATCTAACTCATTGGGATTTGGTGGTCATAATGCCAGTTTGATAATAAAAAAATATAAGTAAAAGTTATATAAGCTGAGCAAAACATTTTATGTGGAGGAAAATATGGATTTAAATAGCATTATTACTTTAATTAAAGCGGTTTCAGATGCCAAAATTACCAATTTTCAGGTAGAAGAAGGTAATTTTAAGCTGACTATGGATAAATTGGATACCAGATTTTCTGGAGGAAATACATTTACAAATATACCTGCACCTGCATATACAATTAATGCAGAAGAAAAGATAATAGAAAAAAATAATATAAGTTATAATAATGTACCTAAAAGCACAGCAATAAATGAAGAGATTAGAATTTTAAATGATATATCTGTATCAAATACTGTAAATGCAGTAGTTAATGAAGATTTAAAAGATATTAAATCTCCAATTGTAGGTACTTTTTACTCAGCGTCAGGGCCGGATGCAAGTCCTTTTGTTAAGGTAGGGGATATAGTTAAAAAGGGTCAGGTACTTTGTATTATTGAAGCAATGAAATTAATGAATGATATTGAAAGTGATTATGATGGTGAAATTGTAGAGATACTTGTAAAAAATGATCAAATGGTAGAATATAATCAGCCATTATTTAAAATTAGAGAAGTCTAAAAACATTAGAGGTGAATAATGTTAGGAATAAAAGAAATTCAGGAAATAATACCTCACAGGCATCCAATGCTGTTAATTGATAAAGTAGATGAATTAGAGCCAGGGGTTAGTGCTACAGCATATAAGGCAGTTACTTATAATGAGCCATTTTTTACAGGTCATTATCCAGATAAACCAGTAATGCCGGGAGTGCTTATAGTTGAGGCTTTAGCACAAACAGGAGCAGTGGCAATACTTAGCTTAGATGAAAACAAAGGAAAGTTAATTTTCTTTGGAGGTATAAATAAAGCAAAATTCAGACAGCAGGTAATTCCCGGAGATTTATTACAATTAGAAACTAAAATTATTAAAAGAAAAGGGCCTGTAGGAGTGGGAGAAGCTAAAGCTTATGTTAATGGTAAGGTAGTTGTTGATGCTGAATTAACATTTTTTATAGGTGAATAATTAAAAATTAAGGAGAAGTAAGATGTTTAAAAAGATTCTAATAGCAAACAGGGGTGAAATAGCTGTAAGAATTATAAGGGCTTGCAGAGAACTGGGAATTTTAACAGTTGCGGTATATTCTGAGGCAGATAAAGAAGCACTTCATACTCAGCTTGCAGATGAAGCGGTTTGTATTGGACCTGCAAGGGCAAAAGACAGCTATCTTAATATGGAGGCAATTATTAGTGCAGCTATTGGAACAAAAGCACAGGCCATACATCCCGGATTTGGATTTTTATCTGAAAATAGTAAATTTGCCAATATGTGCAAAAACTGTAGTATTGAATTTATAGGGCCAGACCCTGAAACTATAGATAAGATGGGAAATAAATCAGAAGCCAGAAAAACCATGATTAATGCCAATGTACCAGTAGTACCAGGTTCAAAGCAAGCCCTAAATACTTTAGAAGAAGGTATATTACTAGCTGATGAAATAGGTTATCCGGTAATTGCCAAGGCCTCAGCAGGAGGGGGCGGAAAAGGCATGAGAATTATCCGTTCAAAAGAGGAATTTGAAATAAACTTTACCAGTGCAAAACGTGAAGCAGAAAATGCTTTCGGAGACGGAACTATGTATCTGGAAAAATATATAGAAAATCCAAGGCACATTGAATTTCAGATTTTAGCAGATAAGCATGGAAATACAGTACATCTTTTTGAAAGAGACTGTTCTATTCAAAGAAGGCATCAAAAGGTATTAGAAGAAGCACCATCTACAATAATAAGTGACCAGCTTAGAACTCTAATGGGAGATACAGCAGTTAAGGCAGCTAAATCAGTTGGTTATCATAGTGCTGGAACTATTGAATTCTTAGTTGATTCTAACGGCAGTTTTTATTTTATGGAAATGAATACAAGGATTCAGGTTGAACATCCAATAACAGAGATGATAACAGGAATAGATTTAGTGAAAGAGCAAATTAAGATCGCAGCAGGAATACCACTTCCATTTAATCAGAACGATATTAAACTAAATGGACATTCAATTGAATGCAGAATTAACGCTGAAGACCCATATAAGGGTTTTAGACCATCCCCAGGAAAAATTACCAATCTTCATATTCCTGGAGGTAATGGAGTAAGAGTAGACACAGCAATATTTAATAACTATGTAATACCTCCTACTTATGATTCAATGGTAGCAAAGCTTATTGTAAAAGGTTCTGACAGAGAAGAAGCAATAAGTAAAATGAGAAGTGCCTTAGGAGAATTTGTAATAGAGGGAGTAACTACAAATCTTGATTTTCAATATGAAATAATTAATAATAAAAGCTTTTTAGAAGGTAATATCAGTACTCATTTTATTGAAAAAGAATTTAAAATGTAACAAACGATTGTTATACTTGATATCGTGAAGGTTACTGAAAAAGTCTTTCAAAATAGTAAATGAATATTATAGTGTATACATTCAATTATGCAGACCGGCTGAGGACAACATTATAAACTTAAGAATGTACGAAAGTAAATTTTTGAATACCCAACTTTGTCTTAAAAAACTACATCTCCATGGTAGGGGCTTGTTATGTCATGAAAAGGCAGTTAGCACCATGGAAATGAGACTATAACACATTATGGAAGCATTCTTCTATAATATGTTTGTCCATAGGCTCATTGGAATGTTTGGTGCGTCTGATTTTTCATGACATAATAAGCCCCTACCATGGAGTAGAAAGACTAAAAGGCAAAGCGTCCGTTTATTAATAAAAACCTTGGAGGTTAAAAAATGCTAAAAGAAATGTTTAAAAAAACTAAATATATTTCACTAGAAAGCTATAATGAGACAACTAATGCAAAAAATAGCAATATTCTAAAACAATCTTCTATAAAACCAAAAGAAGATATAGAAATTGACAACGAAGAAGTCATACCACAAGTACCAGATGGTTTATGGAAAAAATGCGATAGCTGTGGTGAAACTATATACACGGAAGATATAAATAATAATTATTTTTGTTGTCCTAAGTGTAACAAACATTTTCGTGTTGGTGCTAATAGCAGAATTCATATGATAGTTGATGATGGAAGCTTTATAGAATGGGATAAAAATTTAACTTCTAAAAATATTTTAAATTTTCCTAATTACGATGGTAAAATCAAAGATTTACAGCTTTCTACTGGATTATCAGAAGCTGTTGTAACTGGCGAGGGCAGTATTTTAGGAAATAGAGCTATGATTGCTGTTATGGATAATTCTTTTTTAATGGGCAGTATGGGTGAAGCTGTGGGCGAAAAAATTACCAGAGCAATTGAAAAAGCAACAAGTAAAGGATTACCAATTATCATATTTACGACTTCTGGAGGAGCTAGGATGCAAGAGGGAATTGTTTCCCTTATGCAAATGGCAAAAACCTCAGCAGCACTTAAAAGACATAGTGATGCTAATCTTTTATGTATAACTGTGTTGTGCGATCCCACAACAGGTGGAGTTACTGCCAGTTTTGCTATGCTTGGGGATATAATTTTAGCCGAACCTAATGCTTTAATAGGATTTGCCGGTCCAAGAGTTATTGAGCAAACAATTGGTACAAAACTTCCAGATGGATTTCAAAGGGCAGAATTTTTATTAGAAAAAGGTTTTGTAGATATGATTGTTAATAGAAGCCAAATGCAGAAAACGTTAAGTAAAATTTTGTTTATTCATAAGAATTAAAAGCCAATTTGGATTAATATAGAAGGGTGAAATTATGTTAGAAAAGCAAAATGCAATAGAAAAGCTAAACCAAAAATTAAATGAATTAATATATTTGTCTAAAACGGAAAATATTAATGTTGATGATGAAATTTTATCACTTGAGAAAAAAATAACTGAAATGAGCAGTCATATGTGGAGTAATCTTGAGCCTTGGGACAGAGTTTTAATTGCCAGAAAGGCTGATAGACCAACTTCACTTGATTATATAGAGAATTTATTTGAAGATTTTACAGAGTTTCATGGTGATAGATTGTTTGGAGATGATCAAGCTATTGTAGGGGGCATAGCTTTATTTAACAATAGACCTGTTACGATTGTTGCAGAACAAAAAGGCAGAAACACTAAAGATAATATTAAAAGAAATTTTGGTATGCCTAATCCTGAAGGGTATAGAAAGTCTTTAAGGCTTATGAAGCAGGCAGAAAAGTTTAATAGACCGATAATTAGTTTTGTTGATACTCCAGGGGCTTATTGCGGTCTTGGTGCAGAGGAAAGAGGTCAGGGTGAAGCAATTGCCAGAAACCTATTAGAGGTGTCTTCTCTTAAAGTTCCTGTATTATCTATTATTATCGGAGAAGGAGGCAGTGGAGGTGCTTTGGCCCTTTCACTTGGAAATGAAGTTTGGATGCTTGAAAATTCTATATATTCAATACTTTCACCAGAGGGATTTGCTTCTATTTTGTGGAAGGATGGAAAAAGAGCAAAGGAAGCATCTGGAATTATGAAGATTACAGCTAAGGATTTACTTGATATAGGTGTGGTTGATAAGGTAATTAAAGAACCTGAGGGAGGAGTAAATAAAGATATTAATGTAGTAATTAGAAGTTTAAGAAAAGAAATTAAGGTATTTTTAAATAAAATGGATGGCATGAGTAAAGACGAAATTGTAGAGAATAGATATAATAAGTTTAGGAAGTGTTATTCATAATGAGATTTTATTATATTATAAAGTTATGTATTTGACATTATACATTTAAAAATATAATTTTTATTTAAATTTATTTATATAAAAAAGGATGGGGACTGTTATTAGTAAAGATAATTACTAGTAATAGTCTTTTATTTTTGTCTTCAAAGATACAGCTTATTGACAAGCTTTTATTGCATTTGGTATAATTATAGTATATTAACATTTATTTATCATTTTTATAAGATTTGTATATTGGCATCAATGTTTAGCATGTATTTATTTCATATACTTTGAAAAAAATTAAATATATTTATGTTATGATACTTAACAAGGTTGGTAGAATTTTTGTATTATTAATTTTAGGTTAAAAGAATTTTGAAGAAAGGAAAGTGTGAACATAAAAATTTTAGTTTTGTGTTTGCTATCAAATGAACATTGAATATGTTCTCTTGAGATTGGTGCAAAAGATGATTATACAACACAATATGATGGCTCAAAATACTATGAGGAATCTGGGACTTTCCACAAAGGATATTTCAGAAGCTACTAAAAAGCTTTCCAGCGGATATAAAGTAAATAAGGCAGCAGATGATGCAGCAGCACTTGCTATTACAGAAGGTATGAGGGCACAAATAAGAGGGCTTGACCAATCTGTTAGTAATATGAATGATGCACAGTCCTTTATTCAGGTAGCAGATGGTGCTTTGAGCGAAGTTCATAGTATTCTAAAAAGGGGTACAGAGCTTTCAGTGCAGGCAGCTAATGATACCTTAACTTATGAAGACAGACAGGTAATTCAATTAGAAGTAAATCAATTATTAGATGAATTAAACAGAATCAATGAACAAACAGAGTTTAATACGATACCTGTTTTTACAGATAAACAACCAGTATCTACAGCATCCACATTGTCAGAAGAGGTTTTATATAAATTAGCAACCGATTGGGTTCCTAATGCTGTAGATTCTATTTATAGTACGTTTTCTGCTTTAAACGGTACTGGATTAAATATTAATATGAATGTTACAAATAGTTCGGACGGTGCTTATAATGTATTAGCGTATATGGGATTAACTGCTTCAGGAGGAACAATTACTTCATATACATTGAATGTGGATTTGGCAGATATTACAAGTGACAGTGATACAGATACTGTTGCAGGTATTTATTATGATCAAATTATTGGTCATGAAATGATGCATGCATCAATGGCAGGTGCATTGGATGCTATGTTGGGATTTAATGGTGTAAACCCTCTGCCTTTATGGTTTATTGAAGGATCAGCAGAAGCTGTTGGAGGTGGAATGGACAGAATACGTTTTATGTCGAATGCTGCCGTTCAAGCTAATTTGGGTAATGGAGGATTTGAGTACAGCTCAGGATATGCTGCAACTATGTACATAGGATATTTAGCAGGGGGAAGTAACATTAATAATATAGCCAACGGACTGAATGATGTATATACACGTCTAAAAAATGGTGATGATTTAGATCAGGCATTGAATGCTACTATTGGTATGGGAGAAGCTGCATTTGTGACTAAATTTAGAAATGTATCAGATACCAGCGTTACTAATTTCTTAAGTTTATTAAGAACTACAGCAGGTAGTGGAGCGGGTTCTGTTTTGGCTGGAAACTCACTAAGCACCTCAGGTGATAATGTAATTAAAAATGGATTTCAAAATCAAACATCATGGATTATTGATATAAGCAGTGTTACAGATGGTTCTGATATTAATGAAGGAAATTTATGGATACAAACTGGCTCAAACACTATGCAAGGAGGCTTTTTGGAGAGGTTTAATGTTGGCTCTAAAGCTTTAGGATTAGGTATTGCATCAGTGGACAGCCATCAGTCATCCAATCAGACATTAGAGAAATTTAATGTAGCTAGTGAACGGGTTTCTAATATTCGCTCTTACTATGGTGCTAAAAGTAATTCCTATAATCATAATATATCAAGCAATGAATTTACTTCTGAGAATACTTCTGCGGCTGAGTCAAAATTGAGGGATACAGATATGGCGAAGGTTATGGTGGATTATTCTAAAAATAATATATTAATGCAATCGGCACAGGCTATGTTGGCACAGGCTAATAAAATGACTTCAGGTGTTTTAGATTTACTGAATTAAGGTTTTGGGCTTAGGTATTCTTTAAGTAATGCTTTGCGATTTAGTCTTTCTACTCCATAAGATGTGAATTACCATGCTATGAAAAGGCATTATAATTCACATCTTGGGGAGATTTAGTTTCTTGAACAAAGTTTGGGTAAAAAAGCTTAAAACTTGCTTAAAGTTCTTTTCATATCTGGTGTTTTCAATACAGTAAATCAATTTTTTAGATGAATATACAGACAAATATTATATTTAAAGCTCATTTATGCCATGGAAAGGAGACCCAAAATTTTGTCAGGCTTTCCTGACAAAATTTAGTTTTAGGGGGCTCCTTGGAATGTTTGGCATAACAGAACTTTAAATATAATATTTGTCTGTATATTCATCTAAAAAATTCGATCACCTAAACCAAAAAAAGGAAAACGCCTACATTCAAAGAATTTCTGTAAGCAATTTCCCAAAAACAAATCTTAAACATAAGTATACTAACAAGATTCCCTAACTATAAGCTTATGTTCAACTGTAAAGTTAGAGCTTACAATAGTTTCATTTTCAATAAAATTAAGTAACGTTTCCATTGCTAAAGTTCCCATTTTGTATCTTGGTTGTGAAACAGTAGTTATGGAAGGATGAACAAATTCAGTAAAGTCTAATCCGTCAAATCCAATTATAGCAATGTCCTCGGGAATTTTAAGACCTGCTTCTAAAATAGCTTTTTGTGCTCCAATTGACATTGCATCTGAAGCAATAAAAATAGCAGTTGGTCTGTCTTTAAATTCTAATATTACATTGGCTGAATCATAGCCGGAAAAGTAAGTATATGATCCTTCAACTATATAGTCTTCATTAACCTCAAGTCCGTTTTTTTCTAAGGCTTTTTTGTAACCGTTAATACGTGGAATGCCTGCATTAGGTTCATCTTTTTCGCCTGAAATCATGGCAATGTTTTTATGACCTGCATTTATTAAATATGATACAGCTTCAAATGAAGCTTGTTCATTATCAATTGCAATACTTGCAAATTTACCTTTTGGCGTAATATTGGTTACACATGAAATTGTAATAAGGGGAATCTGAAAGTCTTTAATATCTGAGTAAAACTCTTCGTTTATTTCTCCACCAATTATAATAATTCCATCAACGTTTTTTTCTACAAAATTTTTAAGGCACCTTATTACTTTGTTTTTTTCTTTATTTGTGTTTGTTAAAAATAGCGAGTAATTAGTTCGTTCAGCAATTTGTTCTATACCTCTTATTATTTCAGTGTCAAATCCACTTTTTAAATCAGCAAGTAATATTCCTACAGAGTTGGTTGCATTTGTTTTAAGGCTTCTCGCAACATTATTAGGTCTATAGTTAAGTTTATCAATTGCAGACATAACTTTATCTCGGGTAGCAGGTTTTACGGAAGGACTGTTATTTAACACCCTTGAAGCAGTGCCAAGTCCTACTCCAGCCATACTTGCTACATCTTTTAAGCTTGGTCTTTTTGTTGACATTTTTAATCACCTCATACCTATAGTTTACCATATTTTGAAAAAACATCAATAAAATTTTACAAAATGTCTTAAATTTGTTATATTATTTCCATAGGATATCGATAAAATATGAAATTTTTAATAAAATTAATAATTGTAGACAAAAGATTAAAGTTATTGTTTGGGCTGTTCTATAAGCAAAAAATATATTCGACATTAAACGAAATAGTTCTAAATGTTTAATGCCGAATATAAGATTAAGGATTTGCGTTATATATATAAGAATATTATGATAATTTTCAAAAAAACATTCTTATATAATTTTTATATTGGAGTGCTATATTTTATTTAGCTCATTGGATAATTTTTAATATTAAACCGGTGCTTTTTCCAATTAATTTGTTCATTACACAATTGAAGATGTTTTGACTTTACTAAATATTTCTTCTGCCATATCACCAATATATATCGACTGGATATATTAGTATGAGTTGTAGCAATCAGGGTTTATTTATCTTCTTCGTTATTATATAAATCTACGAAGGCACCGGGTATAGGTATGGATAAACGTTTTGTTATTAAACCACTAATTGCTCAAGAAGTGATGAGCCTTGCGTTAGGGTAAGTGTTTTATTAAGATTAGTGTAATATGCTAAAGTTAATTCTTCGGAAAAGTTTTATAATTTTGCCTACTTATAACTAAGGTATAGTTTCTGTGAGCAAGGTTTTCATGTAGGTATTTTCCGTTGGTTATTTCTTTAGTTGCTGTTACTTTTTGTTTCTATGCAAAAAATATCCTCATAAAGAGTAATATAGCATTATTTATTTATGCCATGATATATTTTATACAATAATTTTAAATGTGTTACTTTTTTTAAATGTGGTCTTGGATATAACATTGATTTAGAAAATGATGAAAACATTAATCATGGAAATGATTGTATAGAGTTGCTTAAATATTTACATAAATTGAAATTAATCTGGAAAGTAAAAAGTGTTTACTTTATAAAATAGATTTAAAAAAGGAGGAATTATAATGAGTAATATTATAATCGCAGGCTTAATAAACATTGAAACAACATTAAAAGTAAAGGGGTTCCCAATTGAATATTTTCCAATTGATTTTCCTTTTTACGGAATAAACTCAGAAGTTTCAGGAGTAGGTGTTAACATTCCAAAAGCACTTAATATTCTGGGGGATCAAGTAAAGGTTGTATCAATGATTGGAAAAGATGAGGACGGAGAACGAGTTAAGAACGTATTTAAAAAAGAAGGTTGGGGACAGGAATTATTAAATGAAGAATTAACAGATACTCCACAATCAATAGTCCTATATGATCCTTTGGGAAAAAGAGAAATATATTGTGACCTAAAAAATATACAAGACAAAACGTTTGATGAAAATTTATTAAAAAAAGCTTTGGAAGACTGTAATGTAGCTATTGTATGTAATTCAAATTTTACCCGTCCATTGTTAAAATTAGCAAAAGAAAAAAATGTACTAATAGCATCAGATATGCATGTATTAAGTGATATTAATGATGAATATAACAAAGAATTTATGAAATACGCCGATATTCTATTCTTAAGTGATGAGAAGCTACCATCTCAGCCAAATGAATTTATTTGTGATTTAAAAAATGCTTATTCCAGTAAAATTATTGTAATCGGTCAGGGAGACAAGGGTGCAATGATGTATGTTCGTGATGAAAATCTAATATATGATATAGATGCTGTACAAACACGTAAAATAGTAAATACTGTAGGTGCAGGAGATGCATTATTTAGCGCATTTATCCACTATTTTGTAAAAGGAGAAACGCCTATTGAAGCCTTAAAGAAAGCGGAAATTTTTGCGTCATATAAAATTGGTGATGACGGAGCAGCAAAAGGATTTATTAATGATGCTAAGATAGAACAGTATTATTCAGAGCTAAATTTCAAAATTGATAAAATATCTATGTAAAATTACCTCTCTGGAATTGCACCAGAAATCTATAACTTAAATGCAGCCAAATATTCTTGGTACAGAAACAGAAATAGCATCAACTAAAGCATAGCCGATGGAAAACACGTGCTTAATACCTTGTTTATAATAGTGTATAGTTTTCATAGGCAAGGTTTTCAATGGCTATTTAGCTTTAAAGTGTTATGGGGTAATAGGACTTAATCTAGCAGATATTGTTATGGGTGAACTTAGGATTAATTTATAGTTATCTTTGGAAATTGTATGAAAAGTACTTTCATTAATAAGGAAAACTAAAATTTTCACAACCTAAATTTAAATATATATTAAAAAGATATTGATTTTTTAATCTGTAATGATAGAATAAAAATATATATATTTTTAGGATAAGAGTGAAAATTGGTACCTGCGACTAAATAAACATGGTTTATTACCAATGATAAGAGTCTGGGCTCAATATTCCACTTGTTTGTACCTGAGCGAAGCGAAAGGAATGATGAAATATATGCAAAGTTTGTATAATAAGCTTTTGAATTATAGTAAATCAGATTATTATCCCATGCATATGCCAGGGCATAAAAGGCAAAGTGGTAAGTTTGATTTTGCTGGTGTGTTTGATATAGATATTACAGAGATAGACGGGTTTGATGACCTTAATGATCCAAAAGGGATCTTACTTTTGTCACAGCAAAGGGCAGGAAGATTGTTTGGTTCAAAGGAAACCTTTTATTTGGTTAATGGAAGTACTGTAGGAATACTTTCGGCTATAAGTGCATGTGCCAAGAGGAACGGAAAGGTTTTAATGGCGAGAAACTGCCATAAATCAGTTTATAATGGGGTGTATATTAATCAATTAGAGCCGGTTTATATCTATCCAAATATTTTAAATGAATTTGGAGTTTGTGGCGGAATTAATCCTTGTGATGTTGAAAATCATTTGAAGAATAATGAAGATATTGATTTAGTAATTATTACTTCACCTACATATGATGGTGTAGTATCTGATATTTCTAAAATTAAAGAGATTACAAAAAGGTATAATGCTGTATTAATGGTTGATGAGGCTCACGGAGCACATTTTGGATTTTCTGATAATTTTCCTATGAGTGCTTTAAAATTAGGGGCAGATATAGTTATTAATAGTTTACACAAAACTTTACCGGCGTTAACACAAACTGCATTGCTTCATGTTAACTATGATGTACCAGTGGAAACAATTAATAAAATTAAAATGTATTTATCGATATACCAGTCAAGCAGTCCATCATATGTGCTTATGAGTAGTATTGACAAGTGTATTGAAATTTTAAATACGCAGAGTAATAATTTATTTTTTGAATTAGAAAGGAAATTGCAAGACTTTTATTGTAAGACCAAGGAGCTTAAGTATATCAAGGTTTTTCAAAAATCTGATGTTGATAAAAATAATATTTTTGATTTTGATTTTTCTAAATTATTAATTAATGTAGGGGATACTAGCATTAATGGAGTTGAATTATATAATATTCTTCTAAATAAATATCATATTCAAATGGAAATGGTATCTGTTAATTATGTGCTTGGGATAACAAGTATATTTGACACGGAGGAAGGTTTTAACAAACTTTTAAATGGATTAAAGGAAGTAGACAGCTTAATTTCAAAAAGGATAAGTAATAATATAGTTTTTACAACGAATTATGCCAAAATTTCATTATCTCCATATATGGCTTATGAAAATAAAAGTATTGATGTAGAGTTAATAAATTCAGTTGGGAAAATATCGGCGGAATATGTTTATTTATATCCTCCTGGTATACCTTTATTAGTTCCGGGAGAAGTAATACTTGGTGAATTAATTGATCAAATTTTAATATATAAAAACTTAGGTCTTGAGGTTAAAGGGTTATTGGATAAGTCTTTAAGTAAGATTAAAGTGATTTTATAGAGGAAAGGAATTAATATGGGTAAGATATATGTGGTAATGGGTAAAAGTGCATCTGGAAAGGATACATTATATAGAAAATTAATTGAAAATAGGATGCTGAATTTAAAGACAGTTATACTATATACAACCAGACCTATTAGAGATGGTGAAATTGATGGAGTGGAATACAATTTTGTTAGTAATGAAAAATTAGAAGAATTTAAAAATACAGGAAAAATAATAGAATTAAGATCTTATGAAACTTATTATGGAATTTGGAATTACTTTACTGTAGATGATGGACAGATAGAACTTACTAACAAAGATTACATAATGATTGGGACTATTGAATCTTATTTACAAATAAAAAAATATTATGGAGAAGAGAATGTTTTGCCTCTTTATATCGAAATTAACGATGGAGATAGGCTGCAAAGAGCGTTAAATCGTGAAAGAAAACAATTAGTGCCTAAATATGAGGAAATGTGTAGAAGGTTTTTAGCGGATGCAAAAGATTTTTCAGATGAAAATTTAATAATTGCCAACATAACGAAAAGATATAATAATTTTCATTTAAATGAATGTGTAATTGAAATCAGGGAGGATATTTTGGCTAATAGAAGATTGTAATATAAAAATTATAAATTTTAGTATATATAAAATTAGAAATATGATATAATATTATATGTAATCTTTTAGTAAGCTTAGTTAGGAGGTATATCTTGGATATAAAAGTTGATCAGCTACAAAACATTAATAATATAGAGCAAAGACAAGCTAATCAGCCATCTGATGATAGCTTTAAATTTACATTGATTAGCCATATTGAGGAACAAGGATTGCAGGCAAGATTACGTCTTTTAACAGAAGAAATTACAATGCAGGGAAAACAACTTGGCAAACGTATGGATATACGTGATATGCGTAAATATCGTGGATTAATAAAAGAGTTTATGAATGAAATTATCTCTCGTTCACACAAATTCTCAAGGGAAAACTTTTTAGATAAAAGAGGTCGTCACAGGGTTTATGGAATTGTAAAATTAGTTGATGAGGCTTTGGATGAATTAGCTCAGGAGTTAATTAAGGATGAAAAGGATCATTTGCTTATTTTAAACAAAATAGATGAAATAAGAGGATTATTACTTGATATATTCACATAAAGGAGTGATTGCATGTATGATTTTAGTAATATTGTAGGTCATGAACAGGTTGTGTTGCATTTACAAAATGCTATAAAGTTAAATAAGATATCACATGCTTATGTAATTAATGGTGAAAAAGGATCGGGCAAAAAGTTAATTGCAAATACATTTGCAAAAACTCTGCAATGTGAAACAGGAAATTCTTTTCCATGTGGAAAATGCAGATCCTGTGTTCAGCTTGAGACAGGCAATAATCCAGATGTTATAAGGGTAGTTCCTATTAAGTCAAGTCATAGTATAGGTGTTGATGACATTAGAGAACAAGTTAATTCTGACATGCTTATAAAGCCATATGCGAGTCCTTATAAGATTTATATAATCGAGGAAGCGGATAAATTAACAATACAGGCTCAAAATGCTTTATTAAAAACAATAGAAGAACCTCCAAGCTATGCAGTAATTATTTTATTAACCACTAATATTAAAACTTTATTAGAAACCATAGAATCAAGATGTGTTACCTTAGAGCTTAAAACCATTCAAAAACAATTGGTTAAAGATCATTTAATTAAAAAGCTAAAGGTTCCTGATTACAATGCAGAGGTTTGTGCAACTTTCTCCCAAGGAAACATTGGAAAAGCAGAACGGTTGGCTTCTTCTGATGAATTTAATGAAATTAAAAGCGATGTGATTCATTTATTAAGATATATAGATGATATGGAACTTTATGAAATTATTGAAGCTATTAAAAAGTTATCTGAACATAAGCTTGAAATTAATGATTACATTGATTTAATGGCTTTATGGTATAGAGATGTTTTAATGCTTAAAGCAACTAAAGATCCTAATCTGATTTTATACAAAGAGGAGTATAATTACATATTGAAACATGCAAGTAATATATCATATAATGGTGCCCAGTGTATTATATTGGGAATGGAAAAAGCTAAATTAAGATTAAATGCCAATGCTAATTTTGATATAGTCATGGAACTTATGTTACTTAATATAAAGGAGAATGGAAATGATTAACGTTATAGGCGTAAGATTTAGGAGAGCAGGGAAAATATATTTTTTTGACCCAGCGGGATTTGATATAAAATGTGGTAACAATGTTATTGTTGAAACTGCAAGAGGTGTTGAATACGGAGCAGTTGTTCTTGGGCCAAGAGATGTAGAAGAAGAAAGGGTAATTCAGCCATTAAAACCTGTTATTAGAATATCTACACCTGAAGATGATGAAATAGAAGCAATTAATAAGAAAAAGGAAAAAGATGCATTTTTAATATGTTTGGAAAAGATTGAAAAACATGGATTAGACATGAAGTTAATCGATGCAGAATACACTTTTGATAATAATAAGGTATTATTTTATTTTACAGCAGATGGAAGAATTGATTTTAGAGAATTAGTTAAAGACCTTGCTTCAGTTTTTAAAACCAGAATCGAACTAAGGCAAATTGGTGTAAGGGATGAAACAAAAATAGTAGGAGGAATAGGCATATGTGGCAGAAGCCTATGTTGTCACACCCACCTATCGGAATTTGCTCCTGTATCCATAAAAATGGCTAAAGAGCAAAACCTGTCCCTAAATCCAACTAAAATCTCAGGCGTTTGTGGAAGACTTATGTGTTGCCTTAAAAACGAAGAAGACACCTACGAAGAACTCAACAGTAAGCTCCCTAATGTAGGAGACATAGTTACCACCAGTGAAAACTTAAAAGGAGAGGTTTTAAGTGTAAGTGTTTTAAGGCAGCTTGTAAAAGTAGTAGTAACTCTTGAAACAGATGAAAAAGAAGTTCGAGAATACAAAGTAGAATCCCTAAAATTCAGGCCAAAGAAAAAGAAAGATAGAATTGCTATAGATGACGAACTTAGAGCTTTGGAGCTTTTAGAGAAAAAGGAAGGAAAATCTTTACTAAATGATGACTAATTTAACTATAGAGCTTCTACCTGATGAGAGAATTGATGAGCTTAACAGAAACGGTTACAAAATAATTCAAAACTCAAAAAAGTTTTGTTTCGGCATGGATGCAGTACTTCTCTCAGGTTTTTCAAAAGTTAATGAATCTGAAACTACCTTAGATCTTGGAACTGGTACAGGCATTATTCCCATACTCTTAGAAGCAAAAACACGTGGTAAACACTTTACAGGCCTTGAGATTCAATCAGAAAGTGCAGACATGGCAGCCAGAAGCGTTCTCCTAAACAATTTACAAGACAAAATAAAAATAATAGAAGGTGACATTAAAGAGGCTTCCAATATATTTGGAGCCTCTGTATTTGATGTTGTAACCACCAACCCACCATACATGAACAATGCAAGCGGATTAAAAAACCCAGACCTTCCAAAAGCCATAGCAAGGCACGAAATCAAATGCACCTTAGAAGATGTAATAAAGCAAGCTTCCAAAGTCCTAAAGGTTAACGGGAGATTCTACATGGTTCACAGACCCTTTAGGCTGGTAGAAATATTTATGACCCTAACAAAGTACAATCTGGAACCAAAAAGAATGAAGCTTGTACATCCTTTTGTAGACAAAGACCCAAATATGGTCTTAATTGAAGCCATAAAGGGCGGAAAATCTATGATTAAAATAGAGTCGCCTCTTATAGTTTATAAAGAAAAGGGTATATATACGGATGAGATCTATGACATTTATGGTTATTGAAAAAGGTGTTTTTTATGTAGCTTTTGAGTTTTGGGTTTTGCTGGACGCTTTGCTTTTTAGTCTTTGACCCTCTGAGCCTTTAGATATATTCTCTGAAAATACCGATAGGTCAAATATTCCAATGAGCCTATAAACAAACATCATGTCAGAAGGCTGACATGATGTTATAGTCTCATTTCCATGACCTATAAGGCATTTTCAGAGAATATATCTAAAGGCTCAGAGGGAGATTTAGTTTGTTGAGCAAAGCTGGTTGTGTAAGAATTTTAAAACTCATAAGATGATTTAAATACGTTCTAAATAAATTATTAATCCCCAGCTATGCTGGAGAAAATATAGTAAACAGTATTGTTACTATATCATTAAAAAGCCTCCTATGGTAAAATGATTTTGGTGTCGCAAGCCAAATCAAAATATAGGAGGCGATCCTAATGGACAATTTAAGTTTATCATATTGTAAGTGAAAACGCTAGTGTGAATTGTATTTATACCAAAATATAAGAAAAGTTTTATATAGGCAGTAAAAGGCAGGTGATAGTAGTATTTGGGATATCTGTTTTTAAGGTGTGCAAGTAATAAGCCATTATGGGTTAATCTCAAACAACCATTTGAAGTGATGGTCATAACTTATACAAGGATGTAGGATACATTAAAAGTACAAAATCATGTGAATAACTTCTAAAAACCATTATAAAATAAATATATAGTATATGGAGTAAATTAAACATACCTTTCAGCCGGGAATAAACTAAATCAATTTTTTAGATGGATTGAATATATAAATTCGCTTTGCCGCGAAAAACTACATCTCATTTGGAGGCGGATTATTATGCTGTAAAAAGACCGTTAGTGCCATGGAAATGAGACTATAACATCAGGTCAGCCTTCTGACATGATGTTTGTTTATAGGCTCATTGGAATGTTAGGCACGTCGGTCTTTTTACAGCATAATAATCCGCCTCCAAATGGGAGAAAGACTAAAAGGCAAAGTGTCGATCACAAAAAATCCATTTAAAATAATTCAACAATCAACACCAAAAAAAGAAAAGAGGAAAAAAATGTCAGGAAAACTACACCTATGTGCAACCCCTATTGGTAACCTAGAAGACATCACCCTAAGGGTATTAAACACTTTAAAAGAGGTAGATCTTATTGCCGCAGAAGATACAAGGCATAGTATCAAGCTTTTGAATCATTTTAATATAAAGACTCCAATGACAAGTTATCATGAGTTTAACAAGATAGATAAAGGTAAATACTTGGTTGAGCAACTAAAGCAGGGTGTAAATATTGCTTTAATAAGTGACGCCGGAACGCCTGGAATATCCGATCCTGGAGAAGAACTTGTGGTAATGTGCTATGAAGCTGGAATTGAGGTTACTTCTTTGCCTGGAGCTTCAGCAGTTCTTACTGCTTTAACATTGTCAGGACTTTCTACCAGAAGATTTTGTTTTGAAGCTTTTTTGCCAGCGGAAAAAAAAGAGAGGCAATTAATATATAAGGAGCTTAAGAAAGAGAGTAGGACAATTATTGTTTATGAAGCACCTCATAGGCTGATTAAGTCTCTTAAGGAGCTTAGGGAGGTACTTGGTAATAGAAGGATAACTATATGCAGAGAGCTTACAAAAAGATTTGAGACAGCGTTTTTAACAACTATTGAAGATGCTGTAAGTTTTTATAGTGAGAATGAGCCGAAAGGTGAGTGCGTTTTGGTTATTGAAGGGGTTAGCTTGGAGAATGTGGTGATTGAGGAACAGAATAAGTGGGGGGAAATGGCTATTGAAAAGCACCTTGAATATTATACTAGTAAGGATGTTGAGAAGAAAGAGGCTATGAAATTAGTGGCTTTAGACAGAGGGATTTCAAAAAGGGAAGTTTATAATTATATGGTAAATTTGGACAAATAAAAATAATTCCTATTTTAAGTTTTACTTAGAATAGGAATTATTTTTTAGTTTAATTATTCAATTAAACCGGCAATCTTAGCCATTTCCATCACCGAATTCTTAGAGATCTTTTTACCGTGAAAATCAATTAAATTGTCTTTTTCACCAGTAAAAATATCGCTAGGTTCGTATTTTTGTAAGATGATTCTATCCTCATCTACAAAAATTTCAATTGGATCTCTCTCTCCGACCCCTAAGGTTCTTCTCAACTCGATTGGAAGTGTAATTCTTCCTAATTCATCCAATCGTCTAACTATGCCCGTATTTTTCATATCGTGACCTCCTAAAATGCTTTTAACCTAGTACAAAAATACCATATTTTCGACCAAATGTCAATTGACAAAATTGAACTATTATAGCAAATTTTTAATATTTTCGGATATTTTTGTAATATAATTGATTATATTGTAAGTTTAAGTTTGATTTTATATATTTGTTGGTTCAATTTCCATTATTCCAGCTACTCCGTCAACGGGAAGAGCAAATATTATACCTTGTGCGTGCGTATGTGCTCCGCAAGCATGAGTAATAGATTTCATCATTTCAATTTTATTGTTATGAGGAACTAATATTGTAACTATTTCTTTTTCTTCCTGCATACATATTCCAAAAAAATTTATAGATGATTCATCACCTACGCGTCTTGCATGAATAATAGTACCACCTGTTGCTCCGACAGCTCTGGCAGCATTCATAAGTTCTTCGCTATAGCCTTGATTTACTACTGCGATAACAAGATCGTGGGTTTGGTCAATTTTCATTCTTTCCACTTCACTTTCCAAATTTTTTGTTTGCTCAATACATCCGTTGTTAAAGAATTTTAATATTGGGGCACCAATTCCTGATAAAGGCATTGTAAATGCAATACCTTTTCCCGGGCCTAGCTGGTATAACTTTTGTTTAATAATATTGAGATATTTTATTATTACTGATTCAGTCGCAAGGCATATGTTAACAACTTTATCAATGCTACCCAGTCCCAATAGATTCATCATTTCTGAGTTTGCTGTACCTTGTGCACGAAATTGATAGTGCAAAATAAATTTTTCCTCATTTAGGAAAGCATCAATTTTTTCTGTTTTATCACTGTC
This sequence comes from Mobilisporobacter sp., assembly GCA_031549965.1. Taxonomy (GTDB): domain Bacteria; phylum Bacillota; class Clostridia; order Lachnospirales; family Lachnospiraceae; genus JAVBPB01. Next base: position 26,603 of record JAVBPB010000001.1, read on the forward strand.
AGATACTATAACTAGAATTTTTGCCATAGGGTATTTCACTAAATTATTCATCTAAATCCACCTCGTAATCAATAATTTCTTCAGATTCATCTAAGTCGTAGGTGTTAAATATTGGTTCAGTAACAGGAATTTCAGATTGTTTTAATTTATAGGTATAAATTAATCCCATTATCTGAATTGCAATTAAAGGAATCATTGCAACCATTGCTACAACTCCAAAAGCGTCTGTTAGCACGTTACCTTCTACAGAAACGCAGGCACCAATAGCTAGAGGAAGTAAAAATGTTGAAGTCATGGGTCCACTTGCAACACCGCCACTATCGAATGCTATACCAACAAATATTTTGGGTACGAAGAAAGTTAAAGTAATTGCTAACAAATAACCGGGTATTATTATCCAGTATATGGAAATGCCGGTTAAAATTCTTACCATAGCTAATCCTACTGATATTGCCACACCAATTGACAAACTAAGCTTCATAGAACGTTGAGTAATAGCTCCATTTGTAACGTCTTCTACCTGCTTTACCAGAACGTGGACTGCTGGTTCAGCGGCAACTATGTAATAGCCGATTAACATGCCTATTGGTATGAGTAACCACTTTATTGCCTGATCTGCAAGTTCATATCCAATTAGGTGACCTACAGGTAAAAATCCAATATTTACTCCCGTAAGGAATAGTATTAAACCAAAGAATGTATATATGTATCCTACAATCATTCTAAGTATTTGATTTTGTCTATACCTGCGTGTAACCATTTGAAGTGCGAAAAACATGCATAGAATTGGAGTTAGGGCAATAAGGACTTCTTTAGAGTAATCAGGGAACTGGTGGGCGAATTGGGCTACTACGTCTCTTGTAGTTTCTACACTTGGGATTGTAATCTGGGAATACTGTGCATCGGAGGGGTTATATACTATACCCAGAACCATAACTGCAAGTATAGGTCCAACACTGCATAATGATACAAAACCAAAGCTATCATTATGAGCATCTTTATCACCTCTGATTGAAGAAATACCAAGTCCAAGAGCCATAATAAAGGGAACTGTAATTGGACCAGTTGTTACTCCCCCTGAGTCAAAAGCTACTGCTAAAAATTCTTTAGGTACAAAAAATGATAGAGCAAATGCAATAATATAACAAAAAATAAGTATATGTGAGAGGGAAATCTTTAGTAAAATACGCAGTATAGCAATAACTAAAAATATTCCAACTCCGATTGCAACAGCTCCAATTAATATACTGTTTGGAATTGAGGTTACCTGATCTGCAAGCACTTGTAAATCAGGCTCTGCTATGGTTATTATTGTTCCCATAAGTAAAGTTAAGAATGCAACGATCCAAAGTTTTCGTGTTTTACTAAGTTGCACTCCAAGACCCTCGCCCATTGGCATCATAGCCATGTCAGCACCTAAGGAGAAGAAACCCATTCCTACAATAAGTAATACTGCACCTACAAGAAACATCATGATAGTACCTACTTTTATAGGCACTAATATAATGCTTATAAGTAATACTATGGCAGTGATTGGTAGCACTGAGGAAAGTGCCTCCAAAATTTTTTCTTTTAGCTTTTCATTCATTAAGTCACCTTCCTTTTAGTAACTTAAACTTTGCGGTTAAATAAATATGTACAATGGAAAATATGCCCAGACATAATTTTAACAGCAAAGTTTAAATTATTAATATTAAATTTTAATTACAGTTAATATGATAACATAAATACTAATTACGTTACAAGACGCAATTGTAAATTTTAATAATTTTTATATGGAATTTATATTTTTATTAGAATAAAATGATGGAATTATAATATTGTTAATGTTTAGATTCATTCTAAGATGATTTTTGTAAAATGTTGGTACATTTGTTTACGAAACTTTGTTAATAGTTAATCTATTTATTACACAAAAAACAGATTATAGTTCTTTATTTTCTTCTACTTTTTATTTATAATGTAATTAAGTATATTAATTGTAGGGCTCAACTAAAGCAACTTTCCTAAAAAAGAGTATTAATGTTTATCTAAATACAAGAGTAAGGAATTAAAAGATAGTTGAGAATGTACAAACAAAATATATTTATAGTTTAAGAAGAAAGGAAAGAAGAAAAATGAAAGTTTTATTGACTTCAGCAGGCTTTGAAACAGAAGCAATTAAGAAAGAATTTTTAAAAATGGTTGATAAAAAATTAGGAGAAATACGTGCACTGTTTATACCTACAGCAGCGATATTCCCAGATGCAATCAAAGTATTACCAAAGTGTTTAAACGATCTTTTGAATACGGGAATTGTAAAGGAAAACATTAAAATTTACGACCTACATAAAGAAATGCCTGAAGAAATGATTAAAGAGTATGATGTTGTTTATGTATGTGGTGGCGATTGCGAATATTTGTTAAGTCGAGTTAATGAAGTAGGGTTTAATAAAGCTCTTGATAAGTTTTTTGATAATAATGGAGTTTATGTGGGAGTAAGTGCAGGAAGCATTATTTCAGCTAATAACTTTAATGATAATCTTGAATTCATTAACTGCACTTTACATGTGCATTGTGATAAAGGAAGTAATCTGGGTAAAATTGATAAAAATGGAAATAATAAAATTTTTTTAACAAACAGCCAAGCTATTGTAATAAATGGGAATCAAGCAGAAATTATTGAATAATGAGCAGGTTCAGTTATAAAATAAAAGGACATGTTGATTTCGCATAATAAAATTATATAAGAATATATTATTAATAATATTTTTGGGAGTTTTGTTATGCTAAATTATATTTGGGCATTTATGATTTTAATTGGGATTATTGTGGGGGCATTAAACGGCAGGATGTCAGAAATTACTACAGCGGCATTGGAATCAAGTAAGGATGCAGTTAGTTTATGCATTACAATGCTTGGAATTATGGCATTGTGGACTGGTATCATGAATATTGCAAAGGTATCGGGTTTAATTGATAAATTAACTCAGAAATTGGAGCCTGTTATTGGGTTTTTATTTCCTACAATTCCTAAAGGGCATGGTGCTAGGGAGTATATATCAACTAATATGATTGCTAATATACTTGGGCTTGGGTGGGCGGCAACACCAGCTGGGTTAAAAGCTATGGAAAAACTTAAAGAATTAAATAAAAATAGCCATATTGCTAGTGATGATATGTGTACTTTTTTAATTATTAACATTTCTTCCCTGCAACTTATACCTGTAAGTATTATTGCTTATAGGAGCCAATATGGTTCTTTGAATCCTGCTGAAATTATAGGACCTGCACTTCTTGCAACTATTATCTCAACTATTGTTGGTGTTACATTTTCAAAGATAATGAGGAGGAAGGCGTAAATGGGATTTTTACTTTACATATCGGATTATATGATTCCCCTTGTACTTTTTTATATAATTGGATTTGGATTGCTCATGAAGGTTAATGTTTATGATGAGTTTGTAGATGGGGCGAAGGATGGATTTAAGATTGTGCTTAATATTATGCCAACTCTTGTGGGGTTAATGGTTGGTGTTGGTGTTTTAAGGGCTTCTGGGGCACTGGATATTCTTTCCGGATTAATCAGACCTATTACTAATGCGATTAAGTTTCCATCGGATTTAGTTCCTTTAGTTTTTGTACGCATGTTTTCCTCCTCAGCTTCTACAAGTCTGGTTTTAGACATATTTAAAAGTCATGGACCAGATAGCTATATTGGCAGATTGACATCGGTAATGATGGGCTGTACGGAAACGATTTTTTATACTATGAGTGTGTATTTTTTGGCAGCAAAGGTAAGAAAGACCAGGTATACATTAGCTGGGGCTTTGCTTGCTAATTTTGCAGGGATTGGGGCTAGTTGGATTATAACGATTTTGGTGTTCGGGAGATAGATGGTATTAATAAGTATAAGTTGTGTGTATAATGGGGCTAAAATTAATAAGTACGAACTGATAGGAATTCTGGAGTGCAGGGTATTTATTCATTAGCCTATGATATGAAGAATGGATGGCAAAGCATTAGATGTTAGCAAATCAACTATAATGTATTTTGATGAAGAAGGTGAAAAATTTGGATATAATTATCAACAATTGCTTTTAGATATACTTAAAGAAATCACAAAAAAATAGAATAGGCTAATAAAATGTGCTCTATGGGTAAATTCCATAGAACCCATTTTATGGGGGATTAGGTGTGCCTATATTTAGTTTGAGTTAATGTCCTTGATTATTACAAACAGCGCTCGGTACAGAATTTGTGAAATTTAATGTTTATTATGTGTAGTTATAGTCTTTTGGAATACCTCATCTCTATAACAGAAAGAGACTCGATAAATTTATTATTGCCATCTGGAAGATATCCTAACTTTTCATAAAACATTCTTGCACTCATATTTTGTTCCAATACCCACAGACAAATTTCTTTAAATCCACGTTCTATGGCCTTTTCTTCACAGAATTGTACCATTTTGGAGCCTACGCCTTGTCTTTTCATAAATGGGTCAACATAAATTCCCCATAGTTCAAATGAATTAGATTTGTCGTCATCTCTGCATACTCCTATTGTAAGGATTGCTTTAATAATCCCATCATCAAATACATAACTTTCTTCAGTACAATTTACTCTAATCATAACAAATCACCTGCACTGTATATAAATTCGTAACGGCTTTGACAAAAGCTAGCCTAACATATAAAATCATTCTACCACACAGAAAATTGAATTTGCAATACTTTTTATTGGTTGAATGAATAAGAACCAGTTGGCAACTTCTCATTCTGTTATGCACCTCTAATCGTTGCCCATTAGTTTGTCTTTGAATACACCAATCATCAGAAGAACAGCAACTCCAAGATATCCAAAACAGCATTCATCTTTTATTACAGAAGGTATATCTTGTAAAGTAAAAGGAATTAATAGCTACAGAACTAGAAATAATAGTAGTGCAAGTTGGAATTCAGAATTAGTTCGTAGAATAATATGTAACGAGGTATATATAGGGTCGTTAGTAAGTAGGAAAGAATATCATCCAAGAGTAAGGGAAAGAAAAAGAGTAGAAGAAAGCGAACGGCTAAGATTTGAAAATGCTCATAAACCTATTGTATCAAAAGACATTTTTTAAAGTTGGAATAAAATATTATTGATGGAAGTGGAAAATATGAATACCGTATGTTATACTAAATATAGAATAGAAAATCTAATAGAAGGGCGTGTGATCAGATGAAAGAAGAAATGAAAGAGGAAGAACTACAAGAAGACATTCAATGGCATCCTCCATTTCGTGGGGCAGTAAAAATTGAATTGAGTGAATATAGGAATATTTTAGAATACATTGACGAAAAAACATTGACAAAGAAACCGTTACTAATAGATTTATTGGTAATTAAAAAGCAAGCCAAAGAGAAGATTGATCATCCGATTGGAAATATTTTTAAAGTATGGAATGTGATGGAGTACAAGTCTCCAACTGATTATATTTCTATTGACGATTTATATAAGGTGAATGCTTATGCATATCTCCTAAAATCAGGAGCAGATAATGTTGATGAAATAAAATTTGAGGAAATTACCATATCTTTTGTTAGCAGTAAAATCCCTAAAAAATTATTTGAGCATTTAGAACAAGAGAGAAAGTATCAAATTACAACTCATGCAAAGGGTATTTACTATTGCTTGAGGGATGGCGATATTCCAATTCAATTTATTATTTTAGATGAATTGGATGTAGAGCATACATGGTTAGTGGCATTAACGAACCAAATTACAAAAGAAATGCTACATAATCTTGTACAAGACTATAAAGAAGCAGATAAAAACGAATACAAAGAAGTCATACTGGAGACTGTACTGAAAGCCAACTATGAATTTGTTAAGAAATTAAGGGAGGAAGAAGATATGTCAAAGGAAATTTTAGAAATTTTTGAACCAGAAATTAAAGAAATTGAAAAGAAAGCAAAGAAAGAAGAAAAAAAAGAAATAGCTATCAAGTTGCATAAGATGAACCTAGATTTAACAAAAATTGCAGAAGTAACTGGACTCACGGAAGAAGAAGTTTCGATAATTATAGGCAAAGAGAAACAACTTGTGTAAATAAAAGCATTATATTGTTAAGTCTTTACTTTAGTAATTAAAAATCTATAAAATATTATTTTTTTGTTAGTCCTTACTTGACAGCACCGTATTTTTTGGCAGCAAAGGTAAGAAAGACTAGGTATACACTAGCTGGAGCATTACTTGCAAATTTCGTAGGAATTGGAGCTAGTTGGATTATTACGGTATTGGTTTTTGGAAGTTGATTATATTGTAATGTTAGAGGAGGCTAATCAATTAATGGTTAGCCTTTTAAGGATTGTCTTTTGAAAATGAATGATTTTAGATAGAATATATACGTTATGTAATCTCAATTAATTGTTATTTTTAATTTTGATGGAATTCTAAGTGGTTGAAAAAGCATTAAATTAATTAAAATAAAAAATATACAAGTAAATAATGTTGTGGTATAATAGGGATAATAAATTATACATTTCTTATAGTTTTACTATATATCCTTTTTGTCAAAAAAGAATGAGGGTTTATCTCTTAAGAATGACAAAATGAAGAGTAATAGTATTACAAATCAAAAGGCATTAGTTTTAAATGATATTGATTCTATGCCAATATTTCCTTATGTGATATTTGTATTGATAACGGATTAATACATGTTAATCTTGTAAATAATGATTATGGCAAAAAAGAATATACAAAAACTGGTATTAGTTTAATAGTCAAGAAATTAAATGTTCACTATTTAAGTAAATTATGATATTTGGATATAAAAAATCTGAAAGTCTACATCATCTTATTATTGAAGATGTTACAACAGATGTTAATAAGACTATATTTTGGCCTTGTATTGAGGGAACGAGTTGTTGGTCTAGTGTAAAACTCTTGACTGGAAGATACAGGAAGAAAGACTAGAGAGTGATTTTAAAGAGAAGTATGAGATTAATGTAAAACTATTAAGAGTAAACATACGCAGATTTCTAACATTGCAGAGGTAACAAAGGTTTCAGAAGAAGAGATACAATAAATAGAAAGCAATAAATAATACATTGTTTCTGGAAAGCTTTATCTTTATGATATAACAGACATAGAAAAGGAAACGAGCACGCCGCCTAGGCAATAGCCATACGGTAAAAACCCATTTCCTATGTATACATAGGATATAGCATTATGATGAAAAAAGCAAGAAATAAATTTTATGTAAAAATATTATTTTTTGTCAAAGAAGAGTGGCGATTTATCCTTTAAGAGTGACAAGAGGCAGAGCAATAGTATTATAAATCAAAAGGCTTTGGTTTTAAACTATATCAATTCTATGGCAAATGGGAAGAAAGAACATAGGTGAAAATGAAGAACAGAAACGTAAGCATTATTTGGGACACAGATGATAATAAAGTAGTAGTTATACATGATATTAGATTTAAGGGTAAGCGTAATATTTGCTGGGATGAAGTTGAGGAATATTTAAAACAATACATAGGCGAATTTTATGAAATAGCAGAATCTGCAGATATTATTCATATAGGCAATGAATTTGCAGATGAGTTTCGAGGTTCCCAAGATACCGCCCGTTTAAAGGGTGCTTTGGCAAAAGCTAAAGCAAATGCGACATCAGGTTTACCTGAATTGATTGAAATAGCATCTAATAAGCGTTTTAAAGTAAATTTAAATAAGAAACATCAAAAAAATGCAAAATTTGGATGGTTTCGTTATAATTCAAGATTTGCACTACCTGTGTATGACGCTAATGGAGAAGTGGAGAGATATAATGTTTTTCATGTAGAGATGTTAATTCGCCATGATGCAAATGGTAAACTGTATCTATATGATATTGTTAATATAAAAAAGGAAACGAGCACCCCGCTTGAGCAATAGCTGTACGGTAACAAACCCATTTCCTTTGTATACAATGATATAACATTATGAAGAAAAAAGCAAGAATTAATTTTAATGAAAAAAATATTATTTTTTTTGTTAGTCCTTACTTGACAGCACCGTATTTTATTGCCGCTAAGGTGAAGAAAACAAGGTATACACTAGCAGGAGCTTTGCTTGCTAATTTTGCAGGAATTGGAGCTAGTTGGATAATTACGGTATTGGTTTTTGGTAGATGATTATATTGTAATGTTAGAGGAGGCTAATCAATTAATGGTTAGCCTTTTTGGGATTGTTAGATGAAATTCGTAGTGGTTAAAAAATAGGTTAAAAAACATTAAATTTAAATAAAATAAGAAATATATAAGTTAAGGGATTAAAATATTTATAAAAGAAGTAGCCATTGTTCAGAATATTGTGACCATTGAATATGTAAAAGCTAGGTATGTATTTGATAAAGAGAAATTCAACAAAAACTTTGAAATATATGATTATTATGCCATTGATAGATGCTATATATGTTAAAGGTATAAATACATACCTATAACCTATACACCATAATTTCTTGTAGGATTAGGGTAGAATTATTTTATGCCATATGATATACTTCTTATTAAGAGAGAGTCAAAAGGACTAGATTTGAATAAGGAGGTGCAATTAATGAATCAATTAATTGGAAAATATAATATAACACAGCAGATTTACATTTCACCTAATAGTATTTTATATAATGCTATTGATACCCAAACAAATCAAACTGTGGTTATAAAAACTATTAACTCAAGCCTTTATAACGATGAACAAAAAATTGCTAGACTAAAGAATGAGTCAAAGCTACTTCCCTTAATAGACAGCAATTTTGTCGTCAAATCAATAGACTATCTAAAACATGAAGGTGGATATTACTTCGTAATGCAAAGTTGCAAGGGAACTTCCCTTTCTAAATATATAGAAAATAATAAAATTTCCACACGGGAATTTTTGGATATTGCTACTAAAATAGTCATGGGATTAGGGGATATACATAGTAAAGGGATTATTCATAAAGACATTAATCCAACCAACATTATTTACGACAAAGAAACGCAGTCTATAAAAATTATAGATTTGGGAATTGCCTCAGAAATTTCTTTTGAAAAACCACAGGATGTCCAATTAAGCATTGACACGCTTAAATATATTTCACCTGAGCAAACACAAAGAATGAATAGAACTATTGATTTTCGTGCAGACTTTTATTCTACTGGAGTTTTATTTTATGAAATACTCTGTGGGCGTCTGCCTTTTACTTTTGAGAGCCCTACCGAATTAATTTACTCACATATCGGGAAAAACCCAATGCTTGTGTCAGAAATAAATCCCGAAATACCAGAGATGGTTTCTAAGATTATCGAAAAACTTATGTCCAAAATGCCAGAAGACAGATATGCAAGTGCATATGGGCTTAAGTATGACATTGAAAAATGTATTTCCAGTTTGGATGCAAATGGCAGAATAACGGAGTTTGAACTCGGAACAGAAGATCATGCTGAGAGATTTGAAATATCAAAAAAGGTTTATGGCAGAGAAAATGAGATTCAACAATTGATTGATATTTATCATGACTTTTTAAATATCGGAAAGTGTTTTGTAAGTGTCAGAGGATATTCTGGTATAGGCAAAACATCCCTTGTTAACCATCTACAAGAGATGGTTGTAGAGTCGAAAGGAATTTTTATTACAGGTAAGTTTGATCAGTATCAGCGAAATGTTGCATATTATGCTTTTTTTAAAGCAATTGAAACATTTTGTGATAGCGTATTTTCCGAAACAGAATCGAATTTTTTAGAATGGAAAGCAAAAATTTCAAAAGCGTTAGAAAAGGACGGAAAACTGCTTACAGATAAAATTCCAAAGCTTGAGAGATTAATAGGCACACAAGATGAGATTCCTGAAATGCCCCTTTTAGACGAACAAATACGTTTTAAGAATGTATTTCAAAAATTGTTTAAAGCTATTGCTTCTTATGAGAATCCACTGATTTTATATATTGACGACATACATATTGCAGATAGAGGCTCATTGGAAATACTTGAAGAAATTATGGTTAATGATGAAATATTCGGATTGCTTGTTATATCCTGTTACAGAGATAATGAAGTAGGCGAGTCACATCAACTTATGAATACTATTCACAAAATGGCGAAAAATGGTGCAAATATAAAAAATATTGAGTTAAAAGGTCTGGATATTGATGCCATATCTCAATTAGTAAGTGATTCTGTGCATAGCAATGAACTCAAAAGCAAAGAGCTTGCCGAAATAGTTTATGAGAAAACTCTGGGGAATCCGTTTTATTTAATTCAGATGTTAAAACATTGTTATTCCGAAAAAATGATTGTATTTTCACCTTCAAATCTAACTTTTACATGGGATATAGACACCATAAAAAAACTACAAGTTAATGACAATGTGGTTGAATTTTTAATAAGCAATATGTCATCTTTGCCGGCAGAAACTATTGAGGTACTTTCGATTGGAGCTTGTATTGGACAAAGTTTTGATATAAACACACTGATTACGATATGCGATCTAGAAAAAGAGGTAATTATTAACAGACTTAAACCTGCTGTTACATCAGAGATTATAAGACCTTCGGGATTACATTATGAAGAAACCCGCTCTATCCATTTCGATTTTTGCCACGACAGATTCCAGCAGGCTTATTATACGGTTTTGCATAAGGAAAAAAGAAAAAAAATACATTTGAGAATAGCCCAGTATTATGAAAAGCGAGCCACTAAACGTGAAGCTTCAGCAGAACAAGCCCTATTGATTGTTGAACACTATTCAAAAGCAATATCGCTTATTATATCAAAAGATGAGAGAATGCGAATTGCTAATCTTTTGTTAGATGCTATACGTTTGGCAAGGCGATTATCATCATTTGATATAGTTTTGAATTTAATTGAAACAATTAAGGACGAGTTTGACGATATATTCGAGTATAACCCGAGGTTTAAGTTTGCTGTTTATCAGGTTTATCACCTTAATTTATGTGCACTTGCCAAATATTCAGAGGCCGACAGCGTTTATGATATATTAATGGGGCTAACAGACAACACTCTTGATTTAACCGAAAACTGTTGCGAACAGACGGTTAGTCTTTCTAACAGGAGTAGATATAAAGAGGGGATTAAGCTTTCTTTTGATATGTTGGCAAAATATGGAGTTTATCATCCGGGGCAGAATATAGATAAAGAGATAAAAGATTTGGTAGACGAATTTTATGCAGATTTACAAGGAAAAGATTTTATTGATTTATCCTCTGTTGACGAAACCAAAGATCCGATACTGTCTGCTATATATCAAATAGCGTCAAGAGTTTATTCTGTATGTTTTTTTAACTATCCGATGGATAGTTTTTGGTTAAGTAATATTGGTTTCAGGGTTTTAAAAGACGGCTATGCCTCAGGAGGGATTGACCTTTTTAACTATTGGGGTGCAAACTTGATTTTAGTTCGAAATGATTACCAGATGGCTTATAAATGTGCTAAGGCATGTCTGGAAAAAGCACAAGAACTCAAAGATAGGCATACGCTTGCAAGACTTTATCATGTATTCTCATTGTTTTATATTCAATGGGTCGAAGAACATAAAAACGCTATTCCATATGCTCAAGAAGCAATCAAGAGAAACCTTGAGGTGGGTAATTTAGAATATTCATGTTATCCATATTATCAGCTTCTTGCTGCTAGGCTTGAGACATCTGAAAACCTTAACGAGCTTAGTGCTGAAAGTGAATCAGCAATATCCCTTACCAAAAAATCAGGTAATAATCATGCCTTACAAGCTTACATTTGCTATAGACAGTTTTGCAGTGCGATGAAAGGTGAAACTTTTAATGTGGGAAGTTTTCAGAATGATTCTTTTGATGAGAGGTTTTTTATCGAAAACAATGCAAATAATCTAATGGCAATGTGCGTTTATAATATACTAAGAGCCTTATCTTATGTTATTTACTCTGATTTTGAAAATGCATTTGATTTAACAGAGGCAACAGTGCCTATAATAATCTATGTTAAGAACTTTTATATAGAGGCTCAGTGTAACTTTTTGCACTCGTTCTCAATCTGCAAAAAGATTCAAGCTGGTAACTTAGCTGGAGAAGAAAAACAACGCTTAATGGAAACTCTAAAGAAAAACCAAAAGTGGTTAGGTGAACGTGCAAAAGATGCACCTGTTAATTTTCAACATCTTTATCTTACAATCGAAGCTGAAATAAAAGCTATAGAAGAAAACATATCTGAGGTTATTGTATTATACAATGAAGCGATTAAGGAGGCTAAAGAGCATAATAGATTTTATTACTATGCACTTTTGTCGGAAATGATTGTGTTGCATATGGAAAAAATAAAAGCCTATAGTTCTGCAACTTTGCACTTGCAAAACGCATACCATACATATTCTACTTGGGGTGCAACTGGAAAATTAAAACAAATGAAATATAAGTATTCGGACTTATTTTCATTATCTTTTATTGACAATAAAATTAGAGCAGCTTCACAACCTAAGCAAAACGACGCAATGGATAAGTCCGGATATGGTACAATTGATTTGAATTCTCAATGGATTTTGGACAATTCTTATCCCACAATACAAAGGCTAATGAAGGTTTTAGTTGAAACTTCCGGAGCACAGCATATTTATTTCTTAAACAAAGAAAGTGACAATTGGGAAATGCTCCTTGAGGGTCATGTTGAAGGAGAAGAGGTAAATATTTCTTTTGAACAACAAACAACTAATAAAAATATACCATATAGAGTATTAAACTACGTTGAGCGTACTAGGGAAAATGTTGTTTTGGATTCTGTACCTAAGTCGGGACAATTTGGATCGGACGAATACTTTAAAACAAGAAATTGTACGTCTGTAATGTGTTTACCAATTTTAAACAAAGATATGATAAAAGGTATTTTGTATCTTGAAAATAATTTAATGGATTGTGTTTTTAGTCAAAACAGCATCAAAATACTAAATATTGTTGCTTTGCAAATTTTAGTTTCGCTGGAAACAGCAAATATAAGTGAGTATGATAATGATTATCAGCAAATAGATTTAATGAATACAGCGTTATTACATGCACGATCCAAAGCGAGACAAACAGAAGAACAAAGTAGAATGATGTTGGATTCAAGCCCATTGGCAAGCAATATTTGGGATGACAAGATTAACCTAATTGGCTGTAACGAAGCCGCTGTGAAGCTGTTTGATCTATCATCTAAAAATGAATTTTGTGAAAGATTTTTTGAGTTGCATCCAGAATATCAGCCTAACGGTAAAATTTCCAAGACAATGGCCATGGAATATATTAAAATGGCAATTACAAATGGGGAGGTAATATTTCAATGGGTTTATCAAAAATTTAACGGCGAGCTAATACCGGCTGAAATTACACTGAAAAAAATTGCATATAAGGATTCGTTTCGTGTAATGGCTTATAGCCGTGATTTACGTGAGGAGCTTGCAGCTAAGAAAAAAGCTGAAGAAGCAGACGAACGCAATAAAATGATGATTGATGCCAGCCCTATTTGCTTTACTTATTGGGATGAGCAGCTTAACTTGATAGACTGTAACGAAGCAGTACTTAATATGTTTGGGGTTAATGATAAAAATATTTTTATAAATAACTTTTTTGCTTTTTCACCAGAATATCAAGATAATGGTATTACTTCTAAGGTGATGTCTCAACAAATTATGGAAACTGCTAAAAGAGAAGGTCGCATTGTTACTGAATGGACACATCAAGACACTATGGGAAATACCATACCTACAGAAGTTACTTTAGTGAGGGTCAACTATTTGGACACGTTTCGAATTGCAGGGTTCACCCGTAACTTACGAGAATATAAGGCTATGCTCGAAGTTATAAAACAAAACGAAAGTGAACTTATAGAAGCAAAGCTTATTGCTGAAAACAGTGCGAGAGCAAAAAGCGAATTTTTGGCTAACATGAGCCATGAAATTAGAACGCCTATGAATGCAATCATTGGTATGACTAATATAGGACTATCCACTGACAGCTACGATAGAATGAAGAACTGTTTCGAAAAGGTAAGTGATGCGTCAAAACATTTGTTAGCACTGATTAACGATATACTGGACATGTCAAAAATTGATGCAAATAAATTAGAGTTGCACGTAGAGTCATTTGATTTGGAAAAAATGCTGGAGAAAATTTGCAATGTTAATGTTTTAAAAGCAGAAGAAAAGCAAATTAATTTGATGGTAAACGTTGACACTAAAATTTTGAATTATGTTATTGGAGACGAGTTGAGGCTTTCTCAGGTAATTACTAATTTGCTATCAAATGCAATTAAGTTTACTCCAGACTGCGGGAACGTTCAACTTAACATTAAAATCGATTCAGAAACCAAGGATGATAAGCTTATTAGATTTGAGGTTATAGATACAGGCATAGGACTTTCAGAAGAACAAATATCTAAGCTGTTTACTGCTTTTCAACAGGCAGAGACACATACCAGCAGAAGCTTTGGAGGAACTGGTCTAGGGCTTGCTATTTCTAAAAGGATTGTTGAACTTATGGGAGGAACTATAGGCGTTACCAGTGAAATCGGTAAGGGCAGTTGCTTTTACTTTACTATTAATTTGCCTATAGACAAACAGCTTAATGAATATATTAAATATGATTTGTCTGTCTATCAAAAGTTACGTATCTTGGTAGTTGATGATGACCAGATGATTTTAAATTATTTTAAGAATATGATGACTAATTTCGGAATCTACTGCGATGTTTGCTCAAATGGAAAAGATGCTATCAATATGATGAATAGTTCTGCTAAAAACAGTAGACTACTTTATGATATTATTTTTATTGATTATCTTATGGAAGACTTAAATGGGCTTGACACCATTCGCAATATTAGAAAAACATTGGACGACTGCGTAAATGTTATTATGATTTCGAACACTGATTGGAGTGAGATAGAAGAAAGAGCGAAAGAGGTGGGAATCCACCGTTATATATCCAAGCCGCTATTCCAATCAGAGGTTTTTAATGTTATCAATGAACATGTAATACCTAAATCAATTCAAAAAGAAGCAATTGCACATCAGGGCCCACAAGTAGCGACCTATAGCAAATGTAAAATGTTATTGGTTGAAGATAATTTAGTTAATCAAGAAGTCGTTTTAGCTTTACTGGAAGATACAAAGATTTTGATAGACTGTGCTAAAAATGGGCAAGAAGCAGTTAATATGTTTAATAATAGTCCTAATAAGTATGATTTAATCCTTATGGACATACAGATGCCTGTTATGGACGGACTCGAAGCTACAAGGATTATTAAAGAAGATAAAAGTGCTTATGCAGCTAATATACCAATTATTGCTTTAACTGCAAACGTCTTTAAAGAAGACGTTGAAACTTGCAAAGAGGCTGGAATGATTGATCATATTTGCAAGCCAATTGAGACGGAAGATATATTTTTTAAAATAGGGAAATATTTACAAGGCAAAGAGGATTAGAATCAAACATAAATACCGTGCAAATGCTCGGTTTTTATGTTTGATTCGACAAGATGGCTATAACTTGACAAAAAAGCCTATTGTACACTTGTATTGTAATGTTAGAGGAGGCTAATCAATTAATGATTAGCCTTTTCTGGATAGTTTTTTATTCTCTTGCTATTAATTTTTATCCATTATAATGGAAATGAGGTCATATAATATCTGGAGTACGATTAATCAAAAGTGTAAGCCCGTAATTACCAGTATCTTGAAAATGATAAATCTATAGAATATAATTGATAATATAAAAAGACCCATCTATTTAGGAGGCCACTGAAAAAGTCCTTCAATACAGTAAATTAATTTTTTAGATGAATATG
>JAVBPB010000088.1:0-3187 GCA_031549965.1 Mobilisporobacter sp.
GAGGTTAATATGAAATAAAAACAACTATTTTTTATCACCCAATGGGTGAAAATGAAATATAGATTTACGACGCTTTAAAGTACTGTGGATGGCTTAGTTGACAGCCATTTTGAGTTAGTGAGTTTAACGGATTCAGGTTATAGATTAATTATTTAGTTACAGCGGAAAAGATCATAGTTTGGTCTTTTCTGCTATGTATATTAATTATTTCTAAATCTTACTTAAAATTTTTAGCAGTACTTCAAGAACTGATTAATAAGTAATATTCTATGTAAATGGTTCAAATCTTAAAAGACCTACAATTTAGCAATTCAATAGTATATCTATCTTAACTAAACGTTCGTACGAATATTAGAAGTATGGTGGCGTGGTTTGTCAACACTTGTTTATACAGTGCAACGGGAAGTTACCTTGAACAAAAGATAAGCGGAAATAAAGTAAGTGTGAAGAAGGCTGTTACAAGCGGAATAACAAATGCGGTAAGTGGTGGAGCGTATGGAAAGGTCCAGTAAAAAGTTTGAAGAATGCTATTGTTAGGGGAGCAAAAGAAGGTGCAGTAATGGGAGCAATCAGCAATCTGTCCAATGTAGCAAAAAGCAACTCCAAAAACAACCCCAAAAGCAAATACAACTGGAGGGGCAAATAACTCAGAGGGGTAAAAAAACCAAGCAACAGCACCAGTTACAAGTAATCGTGATCCTAAATCGGGTTCCAGCTCACAAAATCCGTTTGGGAACTCATTTACATATAGAGCAGGAAATGGAAATTACTATAGCTTTTCCGGAACTAACACAACTAATACTCAAAATAGCACAAACCAACAACAGGGTGGATTTAGTATTGGGGCTTTACAAAGGATGTAGTATCAGGTGCAATAATAGGTGGTGCAGTAAGCGGGATCTTTTATGGAGGAGGCAAGGCGGCAGGTGCTATAGGGAACAATGCTAAGAATGTTAAGAATATCACTACTGAGGTGGTGAGTAATAATAAGAGTGCCTCACATTCCAATCCAGCAGCATTAGCGAGAAGTTGGCAAGGAAGTGGTGCTTATCCCGGAATTGACAATTGGTGTAATGTTACTCTAAAGAAAGGGACTATTGTATGGGGTGGCTCGCCTGGACAGAGTAATTTTTATGTCACAGATACAGTTATGAGAACAGTTGGAACTGATGCAACAAGACTTTATCAAGGTATCCAAGTTGGAAAGGGAAGCTATCCAACATATAGGGAAGGTATGACTATGTACAAAGTTACAGAAGATATTACAGTTGCATATTCAAAAGCATTGGCTAACCCTAGTTATGGAGCAGGAGGATTTGATCAATTTTTTATTGACCAGTATCAAAATGTATTGAAACCAATATTGACAAGAATTATGAAGAATAGGTAGTATAGAGGAGGAACTATATTGATAAATATTCAAAACGGCTGTATAGAAATGGCTAATATAAATTTTTCTATTAAGAAAAACTTAACGGAGGAAGAATTTATAAAATCTAATTTATTTTGTGATGTACTCAATAAAGAAGACTATGGGTATACACGATATTACATTAAACCACAAATTATTTGTAATGCGAAATTTGTTATTTCTCTTACCTTTAACCCTGATGGAGTGTTAGATATGACAAGTCTTGGATTACAGATGAATGATAGTATTCCATCATGGGAATCTTGGTCTGAAAATAGTGAGATGCAAAAAAAAGAATTAAGTGATAAGTGGTTAGAAAAGAATATTGGAAAGCCACCATATACCTATCAATGGGGAGCAATATTCTCATCCTATGATCCTCGTTCAGGGTCGAGCAGTATTACAATTGTCTATAAGTAATTAATAAAATTGTTATATGCATTTTATTTGAGGCAATAATGTGAAGAATTTGTAGAATTAATTTATATCGCATATTAGCCTTTATAGAAATAATAATTATCTTCTCAATTATTGTACCTATAAGGTTTTCATAGGTTTGGAGGTGGAAGACACACTAAGGTTTTAGCAACTTTTAATTTTATGAAATTGGCATCATATAATTTTCTACTTGCCAAATATTTAATACTCAATATAATTAAAACTATTATGAAACCTAAATTCCGTGCGTCAAAGCAATGTCGTTTTATTTAACAGGTGAAAACCCTGTCTGGTAATATGCTGCATTAAGCGTTGATAGTTAGGCAATAGGCCTGAAAGTGATTGAGTTCCGAAATAGGTTATTAGTTGGAGTTGGCTGACGACGTGGAATTATCGGAAAGCAACATAGACAACTGCAAATGGCTAGCAGTTATCGGCGCTCCCGTAATCGAAGAGCCAGACATGTTGTACAATGATGAAAAGGTAACTTTGGAGACCCACATAGTTCTCATAAGAGTATGGCAAGCAACGCAAAAACAGAGGATGCCAAAGGACTGTGTGGGAGTCGGATGGAGTAATAGTACTGAGGATACTGGTTAATGTCAGAGTAGGGAAAGACACCCATAGAGAGGCTCTTATAAAAGACACATTTACTATACACAGGGATAGGAGAATAAAAGGAAACGAAATTTATAAGAATAAGTGAAAAATCATCAAAGGACCCAAAAGCAGAATTCACGTCTATTTATCATCTGATAAACAAAGAACTGCTATTGGAATGTCACAAAAGATTAGATGGCAAAAAGGCGGTAGGTATTGATGAAGCACAAAGGCAGAGTACGAAAAGGATTTGGAAAAGAATCTGGAAAACCTTGTACTAAGTCTAAAGAATAAGTCATATAAGCTGCAACCATCAAGGAGGGTAAATTTTCCAAAGGTAAATGGAAAGTTAAGACCTTTAGGTATAGCCTCATATGAGGATAAGCTGGTGCAGTTAGCATTGAAAACAGTAATAGAAGCAGTATATGAACCACGATTTCTCGACTGTATGTATGGATTTCGCCCAAATAGAGGATGTCATGATGCATTGAAAAGGCTAAACCAGATGATAGAGTGGAATAAAACCAGCTACGTTGTAGATGCGGATATCAGAAGTTTCTTCAACTGTATGAGTCATGAATGGATAATAGAGTTTGTAAAAGTGTAAGCCCGTAATTACCAGTATCTTGAAAATGATAAATCTATAGAATATAATTGATAATATAAAAAGACCCATCTATTTAGGAGGCCACTGAAAAAGTCCTTCAATACAGTAAATTAATTTTTTAGATGAATATG
>JAVBPB010000132.1:0-21223 GCA_031549965.1 Mobilisporobacter sp.
CTTTTAGCTTCCTCAAAATTCACTTGTATGTATCACCTTCCTTATTACCTTTTAAAATTATGCTTCTTGCATTTGACTATCAAAGTATTTGTCAATTACTACACGGTCAAATAAACTCCTACGTCCTATTTTTCTTTCTGCACCTATTTCTTTTGCAACTTGAATGCCTTTGTTTCTGCCTAAATTGAGATATATGCATACCTCATTTGCATCTAATAGGCGTTTGTCCTGTATGCTTGTTGATAATTGGTTTTGTCTTTCTCTCATATCAAAGCTCCTTCACTTGTAATTCTTCAATTATGGAATAAATATTTTCTTTTTCTTTTTGTGATAATTCTTTTCTAAGCTTACGGCTAAAATTTCCATCACTTATTCCTAGCTTATCTGCAATTTGCCACAAATAAATTCCCTTTTCTTTAGCTAACTTTTTTAATTCTGTGTTTGACATATATTATTACTCCTTTCAATAAATTATTGTTGATGTTTAAGTTGTTGTTTGTTATAATTGTATTATAAACGCAAACATACAGATGTTCAATATGTTGCGATTATAAATGATAACAAATATTGATGCTCTTTATTTAAAATCAGCAAACATCTACAAAGGAGTGAAGTTATGTATTTATGGTATGATACAAAAAATAAAAAAGAGTGTATATCTGATCGATATATTAATTGTACAGTCTGTGATTCACACTTTAGCTGTACAAGTTCCGATTGTGAAGATTACGAAAAATATATTAAAGGAAACTATATATATCATACTGGGGATATCGGAAGTGCATTAGTTAGTCTTATTCCTCTAGATATAAAAGAATTAAAGAAGCAGATTACTGATTTATGTATGCCATACATTTATAAGAAAATTAATAAAGAGATAGATGTATATAATTGGTTAGATAATTTTTCCAATATAAAAAATCAGATTAGTAACTATTATGATATTTTTTACTCAATTTCTCCTTTACAGTCCTTTTATTGGAGATACATATATGAATTAGAACAACAAAGAAGTATATCTAAGAATAAAGAAATCTTTAAATATAATCTTAAGCATACTTTTTTAGACTTCGAATATATCATAGCATATATAAATTCATGTATAAAAGACCAAACTTTTTACGATGTAAAGAAATATGATTTTGCAGATAGATATTATTTTGAAACTGAAGAAAGATTAAGTAGTTGGGAACTAGATACAATTGACTTGAATTACAATATTCCTCGTGGAAATAGAGCAGTTGATTTTAATAATCCTAATGAGTTTATTAAAGATTTAAATGAAAAGTATCAAATAAAGAAAAAAGAACAAGATGAAAGATTTAAAATATATGACAAAGTATATTATATTGAACATTTATCTGAATTTGCCAGAGTATCGTTGCATGAAATTCTAAAAGCTGAATATAAATTTAAACTATGTGAAAACTGTGGAATTGCTTTTATTCCTTATAATCGTTCTGACACGATATATTGCGATCGCCCATCACCTCAAGACAGTTATAAAACTTGCAAAGAATATGGTGCCAGGAAAGCTTACCAAAATAATTTAAATAGCAATGAATCCATGAAATTATATCGTAATATTTATATGCAAAAACAAATGTTATCAAAAAGGAATCCAGATATCGAATCTTATCAAAAGGATTTTCAAAATTATAAAACACAATCCAAGAAATGGAAAAATAATATTAAATTAGGATTAAACACCGAAGATGAGTATTATTCTTGGCTAAAAGATTTACGAAGAAAAGATAATAATTAATACTAAAGGCATCCTGTGGGTGTCCTTTCCCTTTTTTTAGGCATTACAAATCTTACTACGTTTATTTTTCCAGTCCTACATTTACCAAAACAAAAAGCCCAACTAAAATTTAGCCAGGCATTAGAATATATTATAAAATTTTAGTTCTTGGCAGCAGATACCCTGTAAGAATAAATCCCTCTGGTACTCTCCTGTCTTGGCAAACTTGACACAACTTTTGACACAATCTTGGGTGAACAATGATAAAATTAGATAATTATAGTAACCCTCAAAAACAGTGATTTCAACACATTGAGAACATCAATGAATATTGATAAATTACATTCCTCTTATCCTCCCCTTTTTAAATTGGGCTATCACAAGTTTGTGGTAGTCCAGTTTTTTATATGTGAAAAGTGGCTATTTACAACGGCTTATAGCTATTTATTTAACCAATCACTTTTAGAAATGTTAAAAGAAATAGAAGATCCAATGAAAGGAAATGCAATCAAACATAATCTTGATGAGATATTAATGATTGGCATTCTGGCTATTATAAGTAATGGCGATACTTATGTTGATATGGAGTTATTCGGAAAAACTCATGAAGATATTCTAAATCAATTTTTGGAATTGCCTAATGATTCCATCACATGATACCTTGGGAGATATTTTCACAAAACGGTGTACTAGATTACTTGCAAAAGAGAAAAAAGCATATGAAAAGAGGTACAAGTTTTTGGCTTATACCTCTCGGTTGGTGGTTTTTAATAAAAGTTTATCTTACTTTAAGTCTATTCCCATGCAGATAAGTTTTTCCTTACAAACTGTCTAAACGATTGAGGCTTCTTTCCCATAACATCCTCAAATGTGTTTGTCACTTTTTTAGCTGTACCCATGCGTGTCATCATATACAACATTCCCATAACTGTTGAGTATTCTTTATCTAATCCTCTAATATCTATCCAATACTTTTTAGCCAATGATGGCTTTGAATTAGCATACTCTATCTTACGACCCAGTTCTTCTGAAAGTATATTCGCCGCTTCATAATAATCAATTGCTTCTGGTCCAGTAATAGAGTATCCTCGATTTTGATGTTTTTCAGCTTCACTTAAAACTTTCGCCGTAATTTCTCCGATATCTTCCGCATCAATAAAACTGGTAAGTGCTTTTCGCACAGGAACAACTATACGATTAAAGTGCTTAATTTCAAATGCATGAATCCCACTTATATTTTGCATAAAGAAACTGGGTCTAATATGGCAATATGGCAGACCAGCCTGCTCAATATACTTCTCAATTTTGTGATGCGGTGGAACTGGATTATTTTCCACTCCTATTAAGGATAGGAAACTTACAAGTTGAATATCTTTTTTAGCTTTCAAATCCTCTGCAAAAGGTTTTAAATCCTCCGGCTTTCCCAAATGTGGTGGACGCATAATAAACACTCTATCAACATCTTCCAACGCATTTTCAAATGTCCCACTATCAGTAAAATCAAAGAATACTGCCTTTGCGGTATGCCCATACTTTTGATTAAGAGCATCAATATTAATATCTGCTACTACAACATCTTGTTCATTTTGAATTAGATACTTTGCTACATATCCGCCTACATTACCCAACGCACCTGTTACCATGATTTTTCCCATTATAGCACCTCCAATAGAATTTTATTTGCTTTATCCAGCATAGTAATCATTGTATTAAAGTCGTTCTCTCCCATTTTTGCAGAAAGTAATTCTAATGACTTAAAGTATTCATCCTTTGTTTCATTTACAAGTTCAATCCCTTTTTGTGTAAGATTGATTGTAAAACTTCGCTTATCATACAGAGATGCCGTTTTATACAAATATCCTTTACTAATCAATGATGTAACCATTACTGTAATCATTGGTTTTTTTACTTTGAAAAACTCAGCCGCTACTAGTGGTGTTACAGGCTCGACACTATTATGCAATAAAATTAGTAATCCCATCTCACTTGAACGAATTGGCAAATCATATTTTGCACTATTTTTTAATCGACAAAAGAGTGATACTGTTTCTGCTGCTTCGTCTAAAAATTTTTGTTCCATTTATCATCACCTCATTTAGTTAATCTACTTAATATGTGCTTAAATTTGTCCCTTTCCGTTGCCATTCTACACTTTCTTTTTCGTTTCTTAGGTTAATCTTCATTCTTTTCTCCTTCTTTATATGCTTGCAAAGTCTCTTCATCCAATTGTATAATTTCCTGTTTCATATTATTTCTTTTCTGTCTAAAAAAATCCATAAACAACAAAAGCTAAATAATAATTAGTAACATCTTCCAAGGTTTAACATATGTTAAAATATGGAGGTATGACATGGCAACTATCTTAATTTATAATAATTCCAGCAACGAAATGGAAACTTACACCAGAGCATTAAGTGATCCTATGCCTTACAATACTGGAAGTACGCTATTAGTAGATGAATTTAGAGGCAGTTCAAGATCAAATACCTTATGGAGTGATCGTAATACAATGATATCTTACAATAGATTCAGAAGAATGTGGGGGGATCCAATATATGTTGGTTTTGCATTTAAGAGGCCTAGTGAAGGCGGACATGGACAACAATC
This sequence comes from Mobilisporobacter sp., assembly GCA_031549965.1. Lineage (GTDB taxonomy): Bacteria > Bacillota > Clostridia > Lachnospirales > Lachnospiraceae > JAVBPB01. Next base: position 4,352 of record JAVBPB010000132.1, read on the forward strand.
CCAGCACTACGCAGGAACTGCCTTTGATGTTGGTCAAAACTTAAGTTTCAACCAACAGGCCAGAATGAGAAATATGGCTTTAAACTCAGGTCTGTGGACATATGTAGAACCAGTTAACATAAGTCCAAGATGGGTTCACTTCGATAAGCGTTTTGGCACTCCTGCATGCCTTAGCGGTGGATATCCAACAGTCCGTCAAGGTAACAAAGGTTCCTATGTAATAGTAGCCCAAGACTTATTAAGAGCACTTGGCTATCTAGACGGCAAAATTGATGGAATATTTGGAAGCGGAACAAAAGAAGCAGTCACCAGATTCCAGAGAAACAACTCTCTATCACCAGATGGAATTGTAGGTTGTAACACATGGATTAATCTTACTGATCAAGGTGTAGGCGTTAACCCATAATAAAAAGCCCTCCACATGTGGGAGGGCATAAAAATTATTATCTAGATCCTAGAGTAACATCGATCACCTTTTCAACATACTCACCATTTTGCAATACCATGCAAGTAATTTGAACCTGCTCTCCTGCTCTATGGCTTGTAATTATATCTTTCAAATCAAATTCATCATTTATCTCTCTGCTATCAATTTTAACAATTATATCTCCTATTGACAACCCACCAGCCTGAGCAGGTGAACCATTTCCAATTTCACTAACATAATAACCCTGTGGCATTTTAAATCTGGATGCGTAAGCTTCTGTTACTGTTTGACCGCTAATTCCAAGATAAGCCTGTTCTGACTCTGGAATAACTTCCTTATTCATTAAATCATTAATAATTGGAATAGCTTCAGAAATTGGGATAGCATAACCCATACCTTCAATTCCGGCAGAAGCGTATTTAACAGAATTTATACCCACTACTTCACCGTTAGCATTAAGTAAAGCCCCACCGCTGTTACCTGGGTTAATTGCAGCATCAGTTTGTAAAAGTTTCATAGTTAAATTATCAACTGTTACTTCTCTATTTAAAGCACTAATAACGCCAACTGTTACTGATTGACCATACCCTAAAGCATTACCAATTGCAATAGCCATTTCACCTGTTTTAAGTGAATTAGAATCTCCTAGCGTTGCAATTTTAATATTAGCTAAAGTAGAATCTGATAAATTGCTAATTTGAATAGCTATTACAGCTAAATCAGAATTAACATCTGTGCCTTTAATTGTAGCCTGTGCTATAGTCTCATCATTAAAAGTAACTTCTAAGTTCTTAGAGTCAGCAACAACATGATTGTTAGTTACAATTAAAATTTCAGTATCACTTTTTCCAACAATAATACCAGAACCACTTCCTTCACTTTCAGACTCAAACTTTCTTCCAAACATATCAGTTACTGAATCTGAAATTATAGCATTAATTGAAACAATTGCTGGCATAACATTTTCAACAATATTTGAAACTCCATCACCTGATGAATTGTCTAAAATAGTTGAAACAGCTTTGGTAACTACGCTGTCATTATTGCTCGAAACTTCAGTCTTACTGCTTGTTTGAACAATGGCAGAATTATTATTGTTATTATAAGTAATTGAATTATATCCTTGAAAAGTTATACCTGCAATTAATCCAAATGCTAAAGCCGAAGCAGTAAGCTTAACAGCAAATCTAAAGCTATGTTTTTTCTTTGGTTTTTCATTAAAATCATTATCTTGATTTTCAGGTACCCAAAAAATTCCTTCGTTATGGGCTTCTTCATTTATTTCAGATTGAACTGGCTCATATTGATTAATCATTTCATTGCTTATTGTTTTGCTTGGTTCAAAAGTTAAGGATTCATCAACCTCTAATATTACTTCTGACTTAGGGCTATCTTGAGCTGCCTCACTAAAAAATTCCTTAGTAAAATTTTCTTTGTTTAATTTCTCTTGGTCTAAATTTTCTTCATTTAAATTTTTGTCGTTAAATTCATTATTCATATTAATTTCTCCTTCAAATCAATTTATATTAATTTTTTATTGTTTCCCTTTGATATATTTAGTTTAACAATAATTTATGTTCTAATTGTGATTAAAATTTGAAAAAAATATGTTTAAACTTCGTAAATTTTGTGAATTTATATCCTTTATATTTCTTTAAATTCTAAAATTAAAGAGTTCCATACACAGAAAACATGTTAAATTTTACTGGTTTTTCATCTGAAACATTTCCTGTTATAGTAATTTTTACATACCTTCCTCTTCCATTTACAACATCATTAGTATTTATAGATTCTTCTTCATTGTGTGTTTTATCAACTAATAATGACCATATTGTTTTATCACATAAATCATCTTCTGTTGTTTCGATTTTATATTGATATGGATTCTTAACAGGCCATACAATATTTATAGATGATATAATATGACTTTCTTTTGTATCCACTATCCACCAATGATTTACATTATTATCAGCAGCCTGCCACCAATCTCCTGGGCTTCCGCTATTACCAAACTCAGGTTTAGAATCAGGATGGGTACTATCTGCAAATGCTGGTTTTTCTCTTGCAATATCTCCAACTTTTATTTCCTCCTCTATCCATTCGCCTTCATCAATAACCTCTGGCTGATTAGGTTCAAAAGGACAATTTGGAGAAATATTTAAATTAATTTCGTATTTAGCTCCTTCTAAACCTTCACTTTTGGCGGTTAAAACAGCACTTTTATTTCCATTACGTTTTGCTCTTACCCATACAGCAGTCCTTCCCCCAACTGCACTTAATTCATTATTCCCTTCTATAGCAACAGCTCCTTCTACAAAAAGCTCTATTCTTTGATTTCCATCATTAACAATTTCATCATTTTCGTCAAGAATATTAATATAAAATAAAATTAATTCATTTCCATCCTTTGGCTTTGCTTGGCTAACTTTACTAATTGCCAGTTTTTTAGCTGGTTTATTAGAATTTACAATATGCTCTGTAACTACTTTCCCATCTAAATATCCAACTGCTTTAAGACATCCTTCCTCAAATTCATTAAGATTAAAAACAAATGGGGGATGGGCTAAATTTTCATAGCTATAAGTTCTCTTTTCATCATAAGAAAGCCCTGACTCTAAACGAATGTTTTTAGTATAATTTCCTTTTGCAGGTTTATTTCTTCCCATTGATTTGTCATTAAGAAACAATTCCACCTCTTCACAGTTACTATATATTCTAACATCAAGAGGAGAATTTTGATTCCAGTGATTAGCAATATAAACCATAGCTCCAATTTCATTTATATCTTTTTGACTTCTATAAAAATAATAACTAAATTTTGGCATTCTATGCATATCTACCACACCGCATTTAATAACTGTTTTTTCAGTACTAAATGGAGAGTAATCCTGAAAAACCCAAAATGCATCAGTACAAATTTCACCATTTTTCATTTGACCCCTGTTATCATTTAAGGATTCTTCCAAATTATTGCATTGAGTAAGCATGGATACGTCTCCATTTCCTCTTTCTCTTCTTGTGGTAGATTCTGTTCCTCCAAAATTCCAATCTCCATATTCACTAATAATCACCGGCTTCTTAGTTTCTTTAGCCTTTATTTTAGCACCATGTTGTGCCGCACATAAATATATATCAGGATAAACATCTTCTCCACCATTGTGCCATGCAGAAGTATACATTTGATTAGTTGGGTATTCTAAATGTGCAAGATCGTGGGCTTTTTGACCCCATTCATCAGTAAATCCTGCCTCATTTATACTTGTCTCCCATGCAACAATACATGGATGATTTCTATCCCTTCTAATCATCTGTTTAATCTCTTTATGTGTATTTTCTTTAAATGCTTCACTTTCTACATACACCTGCCAACCTGTCATAGAATCCATGCATATTACTCCAAGCTTATTACACGCATCATAAAAAGAAGGGTCATGAGGATAATGTGAACATCTTATAAAATCAAAGCCTGCACTTTTTATTAATTTAATGTCATCATATATATTAGAATCAAGCATTGCATTTCCAAGTCCATAAATATCTTGATGATAATTTGCACCATGACAGCTAAATTTTTCGCCGTTAATAAACAGCCCTTCCTTTTTCCAACATAATTCCCTGATACCAATATTTGTAATATACTGATCAACTGCTTCCCCGGACACTATTACTGTTGATCTAACTTTATATAAATAAGGTGTATTTGGATGCCATAAGTTTACATCGTTAATGATTATCCTTTGAATAAAGTAACAATCATCCTTAAAATTTTTATTGTTCTCTTCAGACTTTATAACATTACCTGATTCATCTAAAATTTCCGTTTTAAGAGTTATATCTTTATTTACTTCTGATTCATTTCTAATGTGGGTTTTAATATTTATGTCAGCGGATTTACCATCATAAGAAATATTATCGTAAGTTACAAATATTCCGCCACCACAAACCTCATCTTCAAATAATGGATTAGTAATATGTACCTTATCTAAAATTGTGAGATAAACATCTCTATAAATTCCTCCATGGAATTGAAAATCTATTACTTTATTTGAAGTAGGAGCAAAATCACTGTTTCCCCTACTGTCACTTCTAACCACCAATAAATTATCCTCTCCGAACTTTATATAGTCTGTAAGATCAACCACAAATCCCATGTAACCCCCTACATGGTTACAAACCTCACAACCATTTATCCACACCTTCGCACTTTGCATTACACCATCAAATTCAACAAAGATTTTTTTATTTTCATATTTTTTATCAACAGCAAAATGTTTACGATACCAGCTAACCCCTTCAAATGCCTTAAAATCATCTGGGGTTACAAACTTAGTACTATGAGGAATACTAACATACCTCCAATTTTCATCATTATGTGAAATTTCATAACCATCTTCTATTTCACCTTTTTTATATTTCCAATCAAGATTAAAAAAATCAAGGTCTAGTCTTGCCATATTTTTCCTCCCAAAAATTAAAGTATTATGATACAACCATAATACTTTAATTTTTTTTTGTTAACAAGTGAGTTTTTTTCATTATTAACGTAATATTTTATGCTTTATAATCCTCTGTATATAAAAAAACACAAAAGATTTTAACTGTAAACCTTTTGTGCCTCTTTATTTAAATGATTCTATTTCTTTAAAAAAGCTAATGGATTTTTATTAGCTCCATTATAAAATATTCTATTTCTATAAATATTTCCTGTTAGTATTATTGAAATAACTATAAAAATTAAAAGTACTACCAATCCCACAAAACCATATATTATTGAAACATTACCAACTAATAAATCTGCTGGCAGTGAAAAAGGAGCTGTAAATGGTATTACTGCAAAGATTTTAGCATAACTTATACCGTCCAGTGCCTTTATCTGTAAAAAATAAGTAGTGAAAAAACAAGCGATAACTATCATTTGATAAAGCCCCATATTTGTAGGTAACTCTTCTGATTTATTTACATTTGCAGCAAAAAATCCTGCTAAAACGCTATATAAGAAAAATCCTGCAAATAAAACTACAATAGCTAAAACAATTGATATTGGACTAAAAGCTGAGGCTTTTGTACTTTCCTTTAACAAATCAACAATCTGAAATATTACATTTGAATAATCTGTATAGACTTCCTTTGCTGCAATATTACCAACAAAAAATCCCAATATAATACTTGCCATCCACAATGTAAGCTGAGCTATTCCAAGACTTGCTATTGCTAAAATTTTACCTGCTATTATTGCTGATGACTTTACTGTAACTAATAGTGTTTCCATTAATTTAGATGATTTTTCAGCAATAACTGTAGCACCTATACTTTGACCATATAAAATAGTTAACATATAAAATAACAGACCAGTTAACATCGGTAATAGTGTTTTAACTAGTTGTTCACCTATTGATTGGGCTTTTTCACCTGCTTCAATTACTTCTGAATCAACACCACTAAGTAACATCATTTGTACAACTGGTGATACATTTGAACTTATCAGCTTACTTTGTAAGAAACATTTTGAAAGATCTGCCACTAGATCCTTTCCATCTGATTTGCTAATTGAAGAATTGTATGGAATCATAAGATTTAAATTATATCCATCATCCTTTTGTGAAATTTCTAAAATTACATTTTTTCCTTCTTCAACTGTATTTTCTTTTAATAAAATTTCCGAAGATTTATCAGAAATTTCAAACTTGACTTCATCATATTTTTTTTCGATTAACAATGTAAGAATACTAAAATCTATTTCTTTTATATCTGTTTGGTTTACAATATAAACAGTCTCAACTTCCGAAATCTTTTCTGAATCATCGCTTTGAACAAAAGCTGCAATCAGATTCCCTCCAACCGCTATTGCAAAAAACAAAATGGCAAGACCTATAGTAACAAATTTAAATCCTTTAGCTTTTATTGCCTGTGACATAGTAAATTTAAATACCTGTATCCATCCTGAAAATTCATTTTTATTCATTTATTTTCCCGCCTTTCCATGTATTTTAGAAAATGCTATAAATTCTTTAATTTTCATTGGATTTCCTGTGTAATACAATAATGCTGCATATATATTTGAGGCAAATTGTGTTAAAATTATTACTGAAATCACTAATACAACTAAAGATACTATTGCAAGAGATAATGTTACTTTACCAAGTATTGCAAAGACTGGCAAAATAAATACTGATGAAATTGGAAGTAAAAATGCTATATATTTTAATATCTCACTGCCTCCGCCTTGCAACAGACTTATAACATAAAACATGCCAAGATATGCTCCAATTACAACTACAATACTCTGCATTTTTTGTCCTTCAGCCATATCTTCAATTCTACTAACTGTTGCACCTGCCAAAGAACTTGTTGTTCCATAAAAAATAAACCCTAAAAAGATTGTTATAACTGCAATAAATATTCCTAATAGATTTGTATCTTTAAATATTCCTGATTCAATAGCATTTTTAACAGCTACAGGAATTATTTCTTTACTATCAGAAAGCAAACCATTAATTGCAAGTGATCCAATATATGAAATTCCTATAGCCAAAACCTCAACGAAAACTGTACATAATGATGCCACAATCTTTCCACTTAAAATGGCAAATGGATTTACATTAGTCAATAAAAATTCTATTACCTTTGATGATTTTTCCTGCACAATTGAGGAAGATACTGTAGTTGCCACAATTTGAACTATCATTAAAACTGCAACCAAAAATCCTAACATAACATAGTATTCCGTCATGTCAATTCTTTCTTTATCTTTTATAACATTCCCATCCTCATCAAAAAGATTAACTTCCTTTAAAACGGGTGCATTAATAACCTCTAACTGTTCATCAGTAACATCAAAAAATATTGGCAACATTTTTTTAAAATATGTTTCAATATCATTAGAAAATACATTTACGTCTGCTCTTTTTACTAATCCGTTTCCATTATAATAAACTTCTAGTTTAAAACTATATGTATCTAAATCATGAGTCAGGTATAAAAATATACTTTTTTCATCCCCATTATTCTCTACCTCGTTTATTATTTTATACATTTCTCTATTATCAGCTACAAATTCAACATCTTTGTAAGCTTCATTAATATTTAGCATCTCGGTAAAATCATTTGATAAACATGCTGCATCATCTAAAATTAATACCTTATTAAACGAAAAACTCTCAACCTTACTTTCATTTTTACTAATTAATGATGTTACAGGCATTGATAAAAGAGCCATTATACAAAGTACACATGTTGAAATAATGTATGATTTACTTTTTAAACTCTGAATCAAAGTAAACTTAAAAACATGTTTAAAACCTGTCAACTTTTTATTCATTAGTATTTCCCACCTTTTCAACAAAAATTTCATGCAGTGATGGTTCTCTAAGCTCAAAACGAATAACTGTTATATTTTCTTCCACTAGTTTCTTTAAAAACTTAGTTGCCTCAAGTTCATCATTTACTTTAATTTGATATCCATGTGGTGTTTGATTTACAACATTTAAATTAAAGGTCTTTACATAAGAATCAATATTTTGCTCACATTTAAGGAACATATTAACACGACCATATCCTTTTTTAATCTTATTTAAATTCCCCTGTAGTACTGTCTTTCCTCTTGCCAATATAGTAATGTCTTCGCAGAATTCTTCAATTGTTGGCATTTGATGACTTGACATTATCAAATATTTCTCCTTGTTGATTTGTTCCTTGATTATTCCTTTAAATAAATCTGAATTTACAGGATCAAGCCCACTTAATGGTTCATCTAATATTAGCAATTGAGGGTCAGACAAAAGTGCAGAAAGTAACTGGATTTTTTGCTGATTACCCTTAGATAATTGATCAGCTACTTTCTTTATAGTTTTTCCATTCTTTTTCTCAGGATACAGGTACTCCGAAACTTCCAATCTGTCTGCCCAGTATCTTATCCTTTTTGCCGCCTCATCCTTTGGTACTTTCTTTAGACTTGCAAAATACATTAACTGATCCATTAACGTATATTTAGGATATAATCCTCTTTCTTCTGCCAAGTATCCAATATTAACCTTCATTGGATTTAAGACTTCATTTTTCCATAATACTTCACCCTGATCGTGGGCAAGCATTCCAAGCATTATTCTTATAGATGTTGTTTTTCCTGCTCCGTTAGTTCCAAGAAGAGCATATACTCCTGGTTCTTTTACCTCAAAATTTAAGTTATCTACTACTATTTTGTCTCCGTATTTCTTTACTAAATTGTTTACTTTTAGTGACATAATAATCTCCTTTCGGGTTGTTTTTGTTGGTTGGTTGTTTGGGGGAGTCTTTCTTATGCGTGATGCTTTGCCTCAAAAAACTACATCTCCATGGGAGGTCACTGCAAAAGTCCTTTCAACAGGGAGGGTAAGGCAAACAATTAAATAATTATACAACTGTATTCATCTGAAAAATTTGAAAGACTAAATCAAGGACTTTTTCAGTGACCTCCCATGGAGTAGAAAGACTAAATTGGCAAAGCATCAGTTAATACTCTAAACCTAAATCCCCTCAAAAATTCCCCAAAACTTTAAAATAATTAGCCTCCTCCATAATACCTTGAAGTGCGTTTTTTACTGATGGAGAATTAAGATTCCCTTCTACATCTATAAAGAATCGGTATTCCCAATTTTTACCTTCAATGGGTCTTGACTCAATTTTTGTCAAGTTTAAGTTGTTAAATATGAAATGGGATAGCATGTTGTACAGTGTTCCACTTTGGTGGGGTAGTTCAAAACAAATGCTTATTTTAGAAGCTGTTTTTAAGAAACTTTTTTGGTTTGATATTACTATGAATCTGGTTGCGTTTAATGTGTTTGAGTTTATTTCTTCCTTTAAGATTTTTAAACCGTAGTTTTGTGCAGCTCTTTTGCTGGCTATGGCTGCCTGGGTTTGATCTTTGTCTTTTGCTATTTTTTTTGCACTGTCTGCTGTACTAAAATATTCAAATCTTTTTATGTGATTGTATTGATCTAGGAATTTTGAACATTGCATTAAGGCTTGGGGGTGGGAATAGACTTTTTGTATGTTTTCTATGGTTGAACCTTCTAAGCCTATCAGTGCATGGTCTATTTTTAGTATGTGTTCCCCTATAATATAGTTGTCAAATTCTATTATAAGGTCGTAGATGTCTGCAATTCCTCCTGTTGAGGAGTTTTCTATGGGAAGTATTCCATAGTCAGCATATCCTAAATTTACTTCTTCCATTACTTCTTTAAATGTTTGTTTGTTGTAGGATTTTATTTGGTTGCCAAAGTAATCTTCCATGGCATGTTGTGTATAAGTTCCTGTTGCACCAAAAAAAACTACTTTTGTTTTATCTGTAATAGTTAGACTTTCAAGATTGCAAAAATTTATTTCCTCTTTACTGCTAAGAACTTTATATTGAAGTTTTCTGCTGATTGCCATTATTTGCCCAAATAACTCTTCAACACCTTGCATGTTAAACTCATTGTGAACCATTTTTTTTACTTTGTTAAGCTTTTCATTTTCTCTATCCTTATCAAGTATTTTTTTTCCTGTTTTCTTCTTGTCTTCTGCTACTAAAACGCTAAGCCCCATCCTTTTTTCAAAAGCATCTACAATAATTTCATCTATTTTGTCAATTTCTAATCTTATTTCCTCTAGTTTCATGTGCTTTCTCCACCTCTTACTTTAATGCGTGAATTAGATAATATAATGAATCAGTCATTTTATTATATAAACTTTTAATTAATACGTCAATACTCAATAAGTCTTATTGCAAATATGATTAGCTCATTTATGTTTTACATATTGGCATTTTATATATTGTTTAGAATGGCTAAAACCTATCTTTTATTCACTGTATTGTAATACTAATATTTTTTGTATATTATGTCAAGATATATCAATTCAAGATGTACTTGAATAAATAAGTTTATAGATTTATAATGTAAATAGCTTACCTTTTTAATATAGTTTTTATCTATGTTAGAAAGGATTCGATTATATAGTTGACTATAAAACATATTTTGCGTATTATGAAATCTGTTTTATATGTTTTTTATTCTAAAGGAGGACGTTATGAAAAAAAGAATACCACTGTTTTTATTTATAGTTGCCCTTATAATAATAGGTGCTAATAATTTTTACAATGACAATACTAAATATATTGAAAATGAAACTCAAACTGGAAACACTGGAGGGAATCTAAATAATGGAGGATATTTTTGCGAGTTCAATAATAAAGTCTATTTTAATAATTATTTAGATAATGGCAGTTTATATGTAATGGATTCTAATCAGACTAATTTTAAAAAAATAAGGAATGATGTTTCCTCATACATTAACGTTTTAGATAATTATATATTCTATTCCAGAAATAATAATTTAGTAAAAGGTAAAAAGAATACTATATTACGAGGAGAAATGAATGGCATTTATAGAATTGATTTTAATGGAAAAAATGTATTTCAATTATTTAATAATCCTTGCAAAGTAGTTAATGTAACTGGAAATTATGTATATTATCAGCATTATACTGATAACACAGGTGTAACATTTTACAAGGTTAAAATTGATGGTAAAGAAGAAACTAAAATATCCGATCTTTCTATTAATCCTGCCAGTTCCTTTAATGGGAAAATATATTATACAGGTGTAGATCTTGATCACTACATATATTCGTATAATATTAATACCGACTCCACAGAGATTATTTACAAAGGTAACTGCTTTAATAGTGTTTTACACAATGGATACATTTATTTTATATCTGTTGAGGATAATTACAACATAGCAAGAGTAGATTTAAATGGAGAAAATAAAGAAGTTCTTATTAATGAACATTGTTTTACTTTTAATCTTAATGATGATTATTTATATTATCAGGTTGATGATGGTAATAATTCTAAAATATGTGTGAGCAATATAGACGGAACTAACCAAGTTAAATTGATGGATGGAAATTTTAACAGTATCAATGTTACAAGTACCTTTGTTTATTTCAAGGAACTTAATAGTGAACAATTTTATGAACTTCCAGTTGACGGTTCTTATGATGTCAAACTCTTTAGTCCATTAGTCCTAAATTGATTTTTATTGTATTAATATTTATGTAAACTTCATTTAATATAAAAAACTGAAAATACAACAATCTCTTTGACTTTTTCAAAAATTTAAAGTATAATAAATTTATTAGGAAAACAGAGGATGATGACATATGAGCCAGCAGAAAAACAGAAAATCCTGTATAGCTATTAAGCGTAAGAATGGAGTAGATTATAGGAACTTTCCAGATGATCGATTAGAAACAATTGAGTATCATATTAACAATGTAACTAATGATTACAAATCAAATAGTAACACTACCGAAGAATTTAATGTTACTGAGGTTGCTTCAAAATTAAAATTACTTAACAAAGGGCTTGTTAATACAGTACCAGTAGTTTATTCCCATGATAATTCAGGTCTGGTAATTATAAATATGACCCTTGAAAAACAAATCGTAGATTACATGTTTGTAATTCATTGATTTTAAGCTGAAAGTTTCAAAATAAGACGCCTAATGGGGCGTCTTATTTTTTTAGTATAGAGTTATACATAATTCTATCTATTTAAAAAATAGGTTAAATTTTCCAAAGTTATTTGATTTCTTAAAATTTCTTTTTCTTGTTCTGATATGAAAGCACCATTAACAGAATTAATCATTAATTTTAGTATGTCATTATCACTGAAATCTAATTGTTTTGCTAATTCAATTTCATTTTTTATTGTTGTGTTTGACACAGTCATATTGTCAGTATTTATTGTTACAGATATACCTTGATTAAAGTACTGTTTAAGTGGGTGATCAAAAATATCTGTTACTGCATTGGTTTGGATATTACTTGCAGGACACATTTCTAGTGTTATACCATTACTTTCTAAAGTCTCTAACAGGGATATGTCTTCTCTGGCTCTTACACCGTGTCCTATTCTCTTTGCTCCCATATCTATTGCAGACTTTACGCTGTATATTCCGTCTGCTTCACCTGCATGAATTGTAAAAGGAATGTCTAGGTCTTTTGCTAATTTAAATAATTCTTTAAATTCTGATGTTTTAAATATAGCTTCTGCACCAGCTAAGTCTACAGCAGCTACTCCGTTGTTTAAGAATTTCTTAGCTGTGTTTATAGTTTCAATATTTTCTTTTTGATTGTTATTTCCTCTCATACAGCATAAAATTAAGTTAGCTTTAATGGTTGATTCTTCATTTAATGCTTTTTTTAGCCCATTTATTGCACTTATAGTTACCTCTTCAATGCTTAGACCTTTCATAGTACTAAATTGTGGTGCAAATCTTATTTCAACATAGACAAGCCCTTGATTTGCAAGATCTTTTATTAATTCATATGTTACTCTTTCTATTGCACTGCCAATTTGTAAAACTTTTAGAGGAATATCAAATCTTTCCAAGTATTCATTTAAATCTTTGCATTTTTTAGGAGCACATAGAGCTTCCCTCATGTCTTTAATAGTCTTTTGAGCAAAAGAAATGTTTTGCTCCTTTGCTAATTCTAGTACTGTTTCTGGTTTTAGAGAACCATCTAAATGTAAATGTAAATCTATCATATAATCATTCCTTTACTTTTTTATTTAAATTATTAATGTTTTCTTTTAAAATTGGATGAATTAAGTTTGGTGCAATCATTGATAATGGCTCTAATACAAATTTTCTATTAGCCATTTCTTTATGGGGAATTGTTAGAACCTCACTGTCTTCTATATAATCGTCATATATTAAAATATCTAAGTCAAGCGTCCTTGGACCCCATCTTATTGTTCTGACTCTGCCTAGTTCATTTTCTATTTCATTAAGCTTATTAAGCAATTCCATAGGAGTTAATAATGTATTAATTTCTATGCATCCATTTAAAAAATCATCTTGTTCTACATAACCTACAGGCTTTGTTTCAATTAATTCAGATACTTTTAATACATTTATTTTTCTGTCATTACTGATAAGTTCTATAGCTTTTTTTAAAGTCAGAGCCTTATCTCCCATGTTTGATCCTAACGAAATGTATGCTTTGTGCCACCTTCTTAAAATCTCTACAGAAACTGATTCAATTGGCAAAAGTATGGGTGCCCAAGGTTTTTTTATTTCAATTAATATTTGATTTATTTTTTTGTATTTTATTAGTAATTCTTGGGCTATCTTTTCACCAATAGTTTCAATCAATTTACAGGTGTTGTTTTCCATAATATCTTTTATGTCATAACAAACCTCTGCATAGTTTATTGATTCTAGTATGTCATCATGGATTGCCGCTTTCTTAATGTCTGTATAAAGAGTTGCAGAAACTAAGAATTTTTGCCCTAATATGTTTTCTTCCTTGTTTACGCCATGATAGCAGTATACTTCTAAATTAGTTATTTTAATCTTATCCATCTTAATTCCTTTCAGACAATCAGTAAATTATAGCTTCTGCCATTTTAATTGCTCTAAAATTTTCTTTAACATCATGCACCCTAAATATTCTACATCCTTTCATAAATCCAATAATATTAGTTGCAATTGTTCCTTCAATTCTTTCATTAACAGGTAAATCAAGAGTTAATCCAATAACTGATTTTCTTGAGGTTCCAAGCAAGAGTGGCAATTCAAATTTTTGCAATAGTTCTAAATTATTTAATAACTCTATATTTTGTTTTAAGTCTTTGGCAAATCCAATTCCCGGATCAATCATTATCTTATTTCTATCTATTCCTTCATTTTGTGCTATTATTAAGCTTTGGGATAAATCAACAAGAACATCTTCTAAAAAATTATTGTACACTGTATTATTTCTATTATGCATTAAGCAACAGCACACATCATATTCCTTTATAACATTTGCCATACTATTGTCATATTTAAGCCCCCAAATATCATTTATTAAAGAAGCTCCTGCCTTTATAGCTTCTTTGGCAACTTGTGACTTATAAGTATCTACTGATATTATGATTTCAAAATTATCTCTTATCTTCTCAACTAATGGAATAACCCTCTCTATTTCTTCCTGTTCAGAAATTTTAACATGTCCTGGTCTGGTAGATTCTCCTCCAATATCTATAATATCAGCACCATCAAAAATCATTTTTTCTGTTTGCAAAAGTGCCTGAGATAAATTTAGATAATTTCCTCCATCTGAAAATGAATCAGGAGTGCTATTTAATATTCCCATAATATAGCCACATTTATCAAATTCAAACAATTTATTGCCTATTAACATATTTCGAGGTTCTCCTTAATCTAAAAATCTATTCCTTTATTCTTCTTTTTATCATCCCAGTTACATTTCTGACTTTCCTTACATCTAAAACAATTTCTGGATTTTTTATCCGCTTTATATAAAATATAAGAAAGTGAACTTTCATCTTCGGTTGTAAGAGTTCTATGGCAAAGAATAGCTTCTACAATTAATTCTATTTCATCCTCTTTAAAACCACAATCTGCTAAAATATGTGGTGCAAGCTTAGCACTGGCAATATTATGAGGAATTCCCTTATCATATTGAACATGTTTACCAATGTCATGTAATAATCCTGCTGCATAAACTACTTCTTTATTAAGCTTAATCTGATTTTCTAAAACCATAATGTATGCAATCCTTGATACATCCAGTAAATGTCTCATCCCATGCTTACAGTATTGTCTATTTTTTTCATCCGACTTTATCTTATTTAAAGCATTAATAAATTCTTCATGGTTCATTATTTTATTAATTCTGTCCATAGTTACTCCTTTTGCTGTCCTAAATATATTAATCAAAACCTCAAACTCTACTTATCATTTAAATATCCTTTAATGTCTTTTAAAAATGAAAGTGAACCAAAAGCAACAATTACAAATTCATTTTTATACTTATTACACATACTTATTGATTCGTCAACTGCTTTATAAACACTTTCAATGTCCACTACATTACTGCAATATTTTCGAGCCAAAAGAGCCAGCTCTTTAGAAGATAACCCCCGTATATTATTAGGTGTTATACAAAAAATCGTATGTGCCAAGCCTGCCGTATGAAACAATATTTTTTCATATTCCTTATCACCAAACACTCCAACAATAAAAATAATCTTTTTATCAATAAAATAAGTCCTAACTGAATCAGCCAGTGCTATTGCTGCTTCTTCATTATGAGCACCATCTATAATAAACAAAGGTTCCCTACAAACAACCTCAAATCTCCCTCCCCAATACGCCCTTGACAATCCCCTATACACCGAATCATCATCAATACAATATCCCAACCTTTTAAGCATAAAAGCTGTTTCCATTGCCGTAACCGCATTATATATTTGATGCTTCCCAATTAAATGTATACATACATTATCAAAATTTCTATAAGAAAATTTAACAAAAGAAATATTAGATTCAAGCACCAAAATTTCCTTAAAATCTGCAAAAACTATCTCCGAATTTTCATCTGCCGCCTTTTTACACAAAACATCCCTAACCACTTCATCCTGATCATAAGAAATTACAACAGAGTCATTTTTAATAATCCCAGCCTTCTCAACTGCAATCTTCTCCAAACTATCTCCCAATATCCCCATATGATCCATACTCACCGAAGTAATCACTGAACAAACCGGCTTTTTAATCACATTAGTAGCATCCAGTCTCCCACCAAGCCCCGTTTCAATCAAAACAACATCACAATCGTATTCAGCAAAAAAATAAAACGCCAAAGCCGTTTCAATCTCATACTGAGTCGGATGGCACAACCCCTTAGCAATCATACAATCTATTTTATCCTTAATAACAGACATACAAAAAGAAACTTCTTCCTCACTAATATATCTACAAGAAATCTGAATCTTCTCTCTATATTCATAGACCACCGGAGAAATATACTTCCCAACCTTATACCCAGCTTCACATAAAATAGCTTCAACAAAAGCAATAGTCGAGCCCTTTCCATTAGTTCCTGCAAAATGAATTATTTTAAGTTTTTCCTCTGGATGTCCCATTTCTTCCAGCAAATTATTAATATTTAAAAGTCCAAGCACACTTCCAAATCTATTAGTGCTTTCAACATACTCCATTGCCTCTATATAATTCACACCATCACCTCAAATTCAATAATATCATACTTTAATAAACTTAACAATTTATATTTTAAAAGACCTGTCAGTACAATAAGTTATTGAAAAAATCCTTCAATACACTAAATTAATTTTTCAGATGAATATGAGTGTATATATATCCAATTGTGCAGACCGGCCGATGAAGGGTTACTATTCACTGCCAATCTTGCTGACTTAAGGTTTTGTCCTACGGACGCTTTGCTTTTAGTCTTTTGACTCCATGTGAGAGGGCTTATTATACTTTATAATGGCAGATATGCCAAACATTCCAATGAGCCATAAACAACCCATTAGGAAGAATGCTTCCTAATGGGTATTGTCTCATTTCCATGGCATATAATGCCATTATAAAGTATAATAAGCCC
>JAVBPB010000152.1:0-8744 GCA_031549965.1 Mobilisporobacter sp.
AGCTAAATATTCTTTTGCATATTTTATTTTTATCTCTGCACTTATCTTTGTTTGTTGCTTCATTATTTTTTACCTCTTCTAATTTAATGTCACAGCTTTATTTTAAACTTTATTTACTTGACTTTACAGGTATCATATCAATGTGTCCGAGTCAAATATTTTTTTATTTTTTTGCAAAAAAAAGAAGCCAACTTTTGAAAATTGACTTCTCTTACTCTTCTTTATGATTAATTCTAATAAAACTGTATTACTACTTTTTCTTCTTTCGTTTCGGGATTATAAAATGTATAAAATATTCTTTCATCATTCTTTTGTTCTTTCGTTTGACTTTTGAATACTAATACTTTCCCATCAATAATAGGCCATTCTGGATTTTGAATCCATTTAGGCGGTTTACTATCATATTTGAAAATATTTTTAATTTTATCTTTTAGCCATTTCTTTTGATTTGTTTTTGATAAATCATTAGGAAGTTCACTAATTATTTGATTTAAAAATTTTTCGTCTTCAATATTAATATAACTAGGTTGAATATCCCTTCTAAATTGTAATTCATCATGATACTTTGTGCTTTTATTAAATACATATCCATTGTATTCCAAGTAACGGCAAATGTCACTATGTATAACTGCCTTCCCCATTGAAGTATCTGGACTATATATCATTAAATGTTCATTGACAGTTCCTTTTCCAAAACAACGAAATTTGTCTCCAAGTTTAACCTCAAATGACTTTTTATATTCAACATTATTTTGATATTCATTCCAAAATATATTAAAATCAATTTCCCCTTCTGCAAATTTAATTAATTGTTCAATAAAATCTTCCTGTTTCATTAAAATATTCCGCCTCCTAAATTATACGTTACAGCACTCCACATAGCATTTTTATATCCAGTTATTGCATGTATAGCTAAATGTTGAGACTGTGTGACACCGACGACATTATACAAGTTTGCCCCTGCTCTACCAAGAGGATGATGTAATATTACTTGCTTTCCTCCTATTGACGGATTTATCCCTCTAACAACTTCATCAAATGTACCATGCAGTCTTTGCTGCTCTGCAAACAATCTATTCTTAAATGTTTGAAATGTTGGATTACCTTCTTTTGCAATATTAATTGCTTTTTGATCAAACTCTAAGACATCAAAAGAATCATCAACTATATCTGCACATGTATTGTGAACAAGAACAGATGCTTCTCCTACATAATAAGTATGAAAATCACGTACTTCAAAGTTATAAGTAGTTTCTGGTGTTTCAAGAACTTCTACTTCAATTTTTGTAATTGCAGTTGTATTATAATTATACCTTGAACTTTCGTTTTTATCAATAGAGTCATCAAGAGGTAGTACATCGTTATATGTTGATAACAATACATTCATACCCATAGTTAAATCACAAGCATTTACCCATTGTTTTAAATCTGGAATAAAGAATGGATGTTCTTTTGTACAAGTAAGTTTTTCTTCATCATTGATATAAACATGTACCCAATCTGAAGTTTCATTTCTAAAAAGTGTCACAACTTCTTTTAATTGTTGTTCCCCTGTTTCCTCATCATAAGCCCAAACCTTGTCTCCAATTTCAATATTTTCTATCGCTTTATGGCCCGACTCGGTTGATACCAATGAGGTACCAGCTATGACTGATTTTAAGCATAAAAAAAGACTTTGTCATTAAAACAGAGTCTCTTCGATAGGTTTCGTAAACCGATATAAAATTTTAATTGTTTTCCTCTTTTTCTTTTTAAAGTCACCTTCACTATGGATTTCTATCTTATCAATTATTCTATTTAGTAAATCTTTAGTTAAGATATTAGAGTTATCAGATGTCACAAAATCAGTAGTATTTTCTTCTTTTTGGCTTAGTAAATCTCGTTTATATTTTAATGCTTTTTGTTCTAATTCATATTCTTTAGTTAAGTCTTGATAAGTATCTATACTTATTACTTCACTAGCATAATCTTCATATATTTTCTTTGTTAGTTTTAATAAGGTTTTTAGTCGTTTATCAATTTCCGCCAACTCTAAATTATGTTGAATAAACTCATTATGATTGTTAGGTTTATCTTTCAACATCTTTAAGAACGCTTCATCATTTTTAAATAAATTAATATATTCATTGACTCTCGCAGTTATTATTGGTTTAAGTTTATCATATTTAAACATATTAAAATGTCTAGGTTGAAAAGTTGTTCTTGCACATGTATTACATTTATATATCCATTTTTTACCATTGTTCCAATCTCTCGCATTTTCTAATATCATCCTTCTATTACATGTGCCACAGAATACTAGACCTTTAAATAAGTTTTCGTGATGATATTTTTGTTTTACTTGCCTTGCCGATAATATTTGTTGTGTCCTATCAAATTCTTCTTCTGATATTATAGCTTCATGAGTATAGGGAACGACGATCCATTTTTCTGGTGGGTTAAATCTGACTTTTGTGGTTTTATGGTTTGGTGTTTCTTTTTTTAAACTTGTTGTTTCGCCAATATAAGTTCTTCTTTTTAGTATGGTAAATACGGTGAAAGAACTCCATGTACGTTTTTTTATTTCATTAAATTTATCTATATGATGTAAATACCTTGTATCTCCTTTATTAGCTTTATAGACACTTGGGATTGGAACTGCCTCTTTGGTTAATATTGTTGCTATACCACATATTCCATTTCCTTCTTGAGCTAGTTTAAATATATACCTTACTATTTCAGCGGATTGTTCATCTATTATTAGTCTATTATGATTATTTGGGTCTTTCATATATCCATAAGGAGCGTCACACCCAATGTATAAACCTTGTAATGCTCGATGTCTTTTTGCGGCTCTTACTTTTTTGCTTATATCTTTAGAATACATATCATTAAGTATGTTTTTAAATGGTGCTAAATCATTATTATCATTTGATGTATCTATACCGTCATTTAAAGCTATATATCTAACATTTTTACTAGGGAAATATATTTCTGTGTAATGTCCAGTCATTATATAATTTCTCCCCAAGCGTGATAAATCTTTCGTTAATACGAGATTAACTTTCTTTTCTTCAATATCATTAATAAGTCTTTGAAAGCTTGGTCTGTTAAAATTTGTACCCGTAAAACCATCATCAACGTAAGTATCTACTATATTAAATCCTTGTTCATTACAATATTTTTGTAACATTAGTTTTTGGGTTTGTATACTAGCACTATCTCCTTGTGTTCCGTCGTCTGATGAAAGTCTACAGTATAATGCTGCCTTATAAGTTTGTTCTTGTATCATTTTATCTTTCTCCTTTTGCTAATTCGAATTATACGGAGGACATGAGACACTATGTGTCCGACCAACTACAAAAATTAAAATTTTATTACCATTGCTCTATATAGTCTTCCAGATGAATAACTTACAGGTCTTGAAGCTAATCCTATGGCTATATCGTAGCCTGCGAAGCCTATTTTAAGCTCTTTACTTTTTATTTCGTGTTCTTCTTTGGCGCCGATAGAAACTTCCTTAAAGCCTAGTTCTATGAGTTTATTTTTAATAATCGGTGTAATAATCTTTTTAGTTTCTATTAGTGCTCTAGTAGTATCTAAAATATTTAGTTTTTCTATGTCTGTTATTTTCATAATAGTTTTACCTTTCTGTAAACTTAAAGTTTATTGTATAATCATTATATTAAATCATAAGTTTAAAGTCAACTATTTTGTTAAACTTTTTGTTTAATATAATAGTTTTTTTTAACATTTTAAGTTATAATAAATTATGGTAGGTGTGATTTATGGATAATATTAAAACTATTTTTTCAAAAAATTTAGTAAATTACTTAAATATAAATAACATTTCTAGGAGAGAGCTCGGAGATTATCTTGAAGTTTCTCAAATGGCAATTTCTAAATGGGTAAATGGTCGTAACTATCCAGATATTGATATTATTATTAAGATTTGTGATTTATTTAAAATAACGCTAAATGATTTATTTGGATTTAATAATAAATCCGAATTCACAGAACATGAAAAAAAAATTATCTACAGTTATAGAGATAAGTCTAATGTCCAAGAAGCTATTGATGTTTTATTAAATATTAAAAATAAATAAAAGGATACTAACTTTACCATAAAATTATGACATAAGTTATTTGTATCCTTTAATTAAATTAATTGAAATTATTGAGAAGAATTAAAGTTCTTCTTTTTTATTAGTTTAATTGGTGCCCGTTTTGCTTTTTCTTAAAATTTAACATCAATCAACTTGGTGTCGTTTAGTATGCGATAACATGGCTATTAGTAAAACGCCATGTTATTCGCATGATTTCTAAACTTGGGCACCAAAATCTTAATTTGGCAGTCTAATTTACATAAAAGTTTTTAATCTTCTATACAAATTTCTTCACACTTAGCATGTAACCAGTTTGTATCCATATTGGTTATTATATTTACTTCAATGCAATCCGTTTTAATAACATCCATATGCAATGCTGTATACCAGCTCCAAATATATCCTTTACGTTCTGAAATGGGAGTTTCTTTCATGTTTTTAGGCATTTTAAAATTCGCTTCAAAGCAATCTTTTAATCGAATTTTATATAACTTTTCCGATATTGACTTACCTTCATAGTAGTCAACGGTAATAATTAAGTCAAGTAAATTGTCATCCCATTTAACATCGCAAATAATAGAATCCAAAATATCAAATTTTTCTTTTATTTCTTCAATTGTCTTATAAATAACCATTTTCTTATCCTCCTCAAAAATTAAAGTGTGTCAATATTCTCATTTCAGTTTTTCCTGCCATATGTGGAAATAACCCATTACCAGCCAATGGATGTCCAGCAGAATTGAATACCCTAAAGTACGCATTACCATTTGCTGGCGTTGCTTGTATTCTAAATTTGACTCCATAATCTGAACTTTTCATGATAGTTGATGGTCCACTATTAGCACTTTGGAATGTGACTTCCTTTGAAAATCCTAAATCATCCAGTTTGTTTATCAATTCATCTGGTGTATATTTAGAGCCAATTTGTGAGAAATCATCAACTCCTAGAGCATCATGGATACAATCATTGTGAACAAGGACATTAGACTCGCCCACATAATAAGTATGATAATCACGTACTTCAAAATTATAAGTAGTCTCTGGTGTATCTAAATGTTCAACTTCTACTGATGATATTTTACCATAATTACCAGTTGATAACAATACATTCATACCCATAGTTAAATCACAAGCATTTACCCATTGTTTTAAATCTGGAATAAAGAAAGGATGTTCTTTTGTACAAGTAAGTTTTTCTTCATCATTGATATAAACATGTACCCAATCTGAAGTTTCATTTCTAAAAAGTGTGACAACTTCTTTTAAAGCCTGTTCCCCTGTTTCCTCATCATAAGCCCAAACTTTGTCTCCAATTTCAATATTTTCTATCGCTTTATGGCCCGACTCTGTTAACACCTTTGAGGTTCCGGCTATAACCTTTTTTAAGTAAAAAAAGACACTGTCAGTTAAAACAGAGTCTCTTCAATGGGTTTCGTAAACTTATATAAAATTTTTATTGTCTTCTTCTTTTTCTTTTTATAATCCCCTTCACTATGAATTTCTATCTTATCAATAATCTTATTAAGCAAATCCTTAGTTAGAATATTAAGATTTTCTGGTGCTTTTAAATCAGTACTATTTTCTTCTTTTTTGGTTAGTAAATCATATTTATATTTAAGTGTTTTTTGTTCCAATTCATATTCTTTAGTAAGGTTTTTATAAGTATCTTCACTTATAACTTCACTAACAAAATCTTCATAAATCTTCTTGGTTAGCTTTAATAAGGTTTTTAGTCTCTTATCAATTTCAGCCACTTCTAAATTATGCTGAATAAATTGATCATGGTTATCTGTTTTGTTACTTAATAGCTTTAAGAAATTTTCATCATTCTTAAATAAGTTAATATATTCATTAACTCTCGCTGTTACGATAGTTTTAAGTTCATCATAGCCAAATGCATTAAAGTGTCTTGGTTGGAAACTTGTTCTAGCACACGTATTACATTTATAAGCCATTTTTTTACCATCATTCCAGTTCTTCTCATTTGATAAAATCATCTTCTTATTGCATATACCACAGACTGCTAAACCTTTAAATAAGTTCTCGTGAAAATATGTTTGTTTTATTTGTCTAGCTGCTAATAATTCTTGGGTTCGATTAAATTCTTCTTCTGGTATTATAGCTTCATGTGTATATGGAACTACTATCCATTTCTCTGGTGGATTAAATCTAACCTTTGTTGTTTTATAATTTGGTATTTCTCTTTTTAAATTAGTTGTTTCGCCAATATAGGTTCTTCTCTTTAAAATGGTAAGTACTGTTAAAGAACTCCATGTACGTTTCTTAACTTCGTTAAATGTTTTTACTAGATTTAAATATCTATTTTGTCCTTTATTTGCTTTATAAACACTTGGAATGGGAATTGCTTTTTTAGTTAGTTTAGTTGCGATACCACATATTCCCATTCCTTCTTGTGATAGTTTAAAGATATATCTTACTATCTCGGCTGCTGGTTCATCTATTATTAATCGATTACGATTATTTGGGTCTTTTATATAACCGTATGGTGCTTCACAACCGATATATAAACCTTGTAATGCTCTACTTCTTTTTGCAGCTCTTACTTTTTTGGAAATATCTTTTGAATACATATCATTAAGTATGTTTTTAAATGGTGCTATATCATTATCATCATTTGATGTATCTATACCATCATTTAAAGCTATATATCTGACGTTTTTACTTGGAAAGTAAATCTCGGTATAATGCCCTGTCATTATATAATTTCTCCCAAGTCTTGATAAATCTTTAGTTAACACTAAATTAACCTTCTTTTTTTCGATGTCATTAATAAGCCTTTGGAAACTTGGTCGATTAAAGTTTGTACCTGTGTAACCATCATCAATGTAAGTATCGACTATATTAAATCCTTGTTCTTGACAATATTTTTCTAACATCATTTTTTGTGTTTGTATTGATAAGCTATCTGCCTGCTTATCATCATCTTCACTTTGCTTATCTTCTGATGATAAGCGACAATAAAGTGCAGCGTTATAAGTATTTGATGTTTGCATTATTTTTCTCTAGTACAATATAATCAATCCAATATATTATACATTTCCTTTCTTTTAATGGTGTGTTTTATGGTGGATTGAATTTGAATAATAACCTCAATTTATGTTATTATTCACCCAAGGGACGTTGCAGACTATTTTATTTTTCTAACAGCATCATAAGATGACTGGTTAAAGGAGAGCATAGCTGCAACTTTCATTTCATATGGTTATTAGTTAGTTACAGATTATCTATTATGGTAATACTGGTTGTTTACTAGAGAACGTGATGAAAGAATTGCAGATTGACGTAACGAGCCCAGAAAGGACGTAAATATGATTTATGTAGGAATTGACGCTGCTAGCGAAAAACATGATGTATGTATCATGTCTAGCAACAAACAAATTTATGAAAAGAAGTTTCAAGTCACAAATTCTAAGGAGGAATATAAAAAACTTCTCAGCAAAATTACAGGAGCTAAGAAGTTCTTTAAAGATTCTAATGTTTGTATAGGAATAGAATCAACGGGTGTGTATTCATCTACTATTCTTGAATTCTTCTCAGTCTTACCACAAACTGAAGTAATCTTCATTAACCCGATTTTAACCAATATGTTTCAGTTGTCTCAATCTGTCCATTACGCTAAAACGGATTCGATTGACTCTGAAGGCATTTGTAAGTTCTTAATTAAGAATTATGATGACCTATTAACCTATACACCTATATCTTACCATATTAAGCAAATCAAGTCACTAGAACGGGAATTAAACAATATCAATAAATCTTTAACAAAGACTATTAATAGACTTACAGGATTAATTCATATAATATTTCCTGAGTTTTTTAAGGTTTTTCCTAAAATCAAAGGAAAATTAGTGCTTTCTTTACTTCATGAATATTCTATTCCAAGTGACTACTCTAACAGAAGGTTAACTACTGTTTTAGAATTTGGTAAGAAAGCTTCTAAAGGCCATTTTTACGAAGATAAAGCTATCAAACTATTATCTTTAGCTAAAGACTCTGTTGGTATTTATAGTATAAGTGATAAGATTATCGTTAAGCAATTAACAAAATTAATACTTCTTTTAATGAATCAAAAGCAAGAAATCATCAACGAACTAAATATTTTAATTCAAGAGCATTGTCCTAATCTTCTTACAATACCTGGCATCGGTAGTATTACAGCAGCTGGTATCATTGGTGAAGTTGGCAATATTTCTAACTTTAAAAATGCTGATTCTTTATTAGCCTTTGCCGGTTTAAATCCTAGAGTATATCAATCTGGTAAATATACAGCTAAAAACACCCCTATTACTAAGAAAGGTTCATCATATCTTAGAAATGCTATATTTCAAGCTTCTAGAGTTATCATTTATTATGACAACACTTTTAGTGCATACTTCCAAAAGAAACTAGCTGAAGGCAAAACATATAATTGTGCAATTGGTCATGTCACGAAAAAATTAACGAGAGTTATTTTCTCTATTCTTAAGAATGACAAGTTTTTTGAATCTCTAAATAACTAATAACCATATGAAATTTTCAAAGATCATTTAGCACTTAATCTAGGGTTTTAACCTTTTTTAGTGTTGGCTTTATATTAATAATCATATTTTTTTACTTTTTTATTAAAAGCACTTGATTATTTAATAGTTAGCTCCTTTA
>JAVBPB010000097.1:0-17304 GCA_031549965.1 Mobilisporobacter sp.
AATATTATTACTATTATATATTCAGTATGGAATTATGGAAATTTATTATAAGTTGAAAAAAAATTTTATGAAATTTAATCTAATTAATTTTGATAAATTTATAGTAAAATTAAATAATTTAAAAAAATTTAAGGAAGAAAAAGAAAAGAAAAGAATAAAGAAAAGAAGTATACAGTTTGGGTTATTATTAATGTGCATTTATGTACTTATTTTATTCACATACAATAAGACAAATGAAAATTATGTTATTGCTGTTTCAAAATACATTGCAAGTTTTGGTGAATCTTTAAATTACTACATTGAGGGGGGAAAGTTTAGCATCCCTGAATTCGTATATCCTGAAAAAAATGACAAGGAGACAGCTAAAGCAATAATGAATAGTACAGAAGAAGTAGAAAAATCTAAAGATACAGAAAAAAAAGAAGAGACATGGAGTCATTACTATGTATTAAATGATGCAACTAGTTATGGTAATTTGCGTAGTGAACCAACCATGGAGAATGAAAAGAATATAATTTGTAGTATTAATAAAAAACATGTATTGGAATACTTAGAGGAAGAGGTAGCAGATGAAATGGGTAGAACATGGCTTCATGTGAGAACAAAAGATGGTATTGAAGGATGGATTAGCAGTAAAATTTTAAAACAGTATGATAAATAGAAATAAAAATGAGAGTGATGGTATTTATTTCGAATATCCTTTCAGTAAGCTATGATGAAAATTTATAATTCTGAAACATATGAAATTTTAAGAAATACTGAGAATACTCTATAGGCAGAGTCACCAGATTATATTGTAGATCAATTTTTTGAGGAAGAACAAATACTCTAGTAAACTGACCAAGCCTTTAATATTTTAATGAGTGTTAATTTATGCATATTATACTAATTTCAGATTTAAGTATAAATCTACAGGGATTGAAAGTATAGTTCATGAAGAACAGCTTATGTATTTGACCAAGAATGGAGAGGGTATTTCTAAAAATTAAACCCTCTTTTTTAAATAAACATATCTTTTTAATTCATCTATTAAATAATCACAAATTAAGTCAATCATATAGGAACTATCTTCCAATTCAGACCAAAGTTTAAAAGCTTCATAATATTTGATTTTTTCTTTATGTTTAATATTGATTGGAACATAATCATGCTTCATTAATTCAAAGTTTAGTAATAGTCTGCCAGTACGACCGTTGCCATCAATAAATGGGTGGATTGTTTCAAATTTTAAGTGAAAGATTGCTATTTTTTCTATTATGCTTTTTGAGTCATGTTTATACCAATCAATAAGTTCTTCCATTTTAGGTTTTATCATATAAGGTTCTGATAATGTTGCATTTGAACCTAATATTCTAACAGGCAAGTTACGATACCTGCCTTTATCTTGTGGTCTATCCATTAGAACAAGACTATGAATATTTAATATTTCACTTTCAGTTAAGTCTTTTTTATTTTTTATTAAATCTTCAATATAGTAGTATGCGTCCTTATGACCTATTGCTGATAAATGAAAGTTTAAAGGTTTTTCAGCAATTGTAATATTCTCTTTTAGTAAGAGGGCTGTTTCTTCTAGGGTTAGGGTACTGCCTTCAATGGCATTACTATCATAAGTGTATTCTATCATAAATTCTTCTGATAATCTTTCAAGTTCTCCGGGGGTAAGAGGCCTTAAAGTATTTAGGCTGTCTTTTAATAATTCAATTGTTTTTATCTTTTCAATCATATCTAAACCTCTTTTCTATTTTTATGCCGAAGGGCACTTTTCTTTTTCTATAATTTGTATAAATTCACTTTACTGAAATGAGGATTATTTATTGTGTAAAAGGATTTAAATTTTATCTAAGATTATAATATCTGATATCATATGTAAAGTCAATAAAAAGACTATCTTGATTTTATCAAATATTGTAAATTTCGGATAAAAACCAACTTTAGAGGATAACTGTCATCTTAGATGATGTTAAAAGCCCTCAAATGACACAGTAATAGATATGTTTATAAGCATAACTATAAAAATATAAAAGAGTAACTTAATAAAGAAGACAAATATATTGTATTAGGAATTTAAATGTAGTGATTAGATTAAAATAAGATTATATGTACAAGTTGGTGTAGCATATACATAGTAATAATATTAAAGTTGCTAAAAATAAGCAGAAAGGCTTATATATATGTCTAAGGATCCACTACACTACACAATCATACGTGAATATAAGAATATTTTTGGGATTAATGAATTAGTAAAACGTATTATAAGGTCACATATTAAAAATAATAATGATAACATGTTACAAATTAGTAATTATATAGTGACAAATAATCAACCAAAACACTCTAACCATGAGGTAAAAGACTATGAAAGACACAATGATTAAAGAATGTGGGAGTAACAATAAAAAAGCTTTTAAAGATAAAAAAGGAGTACCTACTGCTATATATATTCGTCTATCAAGGGAAGATGGAGATAAGACAGAAAGTCTTAGCATAGTCAATCAAAGAATGCAATTGATAAATTATATTGATGAACATTGTGATTTAATTCTTTATAGATGCTATATTGACGATGGTTACACAGGTACTAATTTTGATAGACCAGCATTTAAAGAAATGATACAAGATATAGAAGAAAAGAAAGTAGGCTGTGTTATTGTAAAAGATCTATCAAGGCTTGGTAGAGAACTTGCCAAAACAACAGAATACATACAAGATTATTTTCCAAATAAAAAAGTACGTTTTATTGCAATTAGTGATTCAGTAGATAAAAATTATCTTGATTTTGATACAGGTGTTGATGTGATGATAGATTTTAAAAATATGTTTAATGGTTTTTATCCAAAAGATATTGCAAGAAAAGTAAGAAGTACAATTCGGGCAAAACAAAATGATGGTCAGTTTATAGGTGCTTTTGCCTGTTATGGTTATAAAAAATCACTGGATAATCATAATAAGCTTATCATTGATGAATATCCTGCTATAATTGTCAGACGTATTTTTAATATGTATATAGAAGGTAAAGGTAAAAATACTATAGCTAAGATATTAAACGAGGAAAAAACACCTTGTCCATCTGAATATAAAAAGCAGTCAGGGCTTAATTATCATAATGGTAACCGATTGGAAAGTACTTCTTACTGGACATATTCTACTATTGACCGTCTATTGCATAATGAATTTTATATTGGTAATATGGTACAAAATAAATCAGCAAGGCAAGTATGTAAGAAAAAGGCGATTGCACTACCTAAAGATAAACATATCATTGTCAGAAACACCCATGAATCTATTATAGATATGGAAACATGGGATAAAACACAAAATTTACTGAAAAGAAATACTAAGCAATTAAGCCTTGATAAAAGTATACATAAATTTGCAGGTTTCTTACAATGTGGAGATTGCGGCAGGTCTATGGTTAAAATAGTACGTGGAGGTGTTATCTGGTTTAATTGTGGAAGTTATAATAGGTATGGTAAACATATATGTTCTATTCATAGTATTACTGCTGACGGATTAGAACAAATAATATTGCAGGACTTAAATGTCATTATGAAATCAATAGAAGATGTAGAAAAAATAATCGCAGATGAGCAAGCAATTAAGCATAGTACAGAGAAATATCATCTTGTAGATAGTAAAAAGTATGAAGCAGAATTAACTAAATTACAGAGAAAAAAAGAACAGGCTTATGAAGATTATTCTGATGAGATAATTTCTAAAAAAGAATATTTGAAATTCAAAACTAAATATGAGTTGCAAATAGAACAAACGCAGAATAAAATAAAAATGATACATGAAACAATGGAGGATAAACCAATAGTAGCTAATCCATGGATTGAAAAATTACTTCGATTAAAAAAATTAGAGGAACTAGATCGAGATATAATTGTAGAAATGATTTCTATGATATATGTATATGAAAATAAGACTATTAAAATTGTTTATAATTTTTCTCACGAGTTAGATATACTATTAGCAGACTATTACCAGTCTGCTATATAGTTCCATCAATACTACATTCCCCTGGGGGAATGTAGATACAACCCAGATATTGGATATTTTAAAAAAACACGATGTAAAGGTTACTTTCTTTATGACTGGTGAATGGGTAGATAAATACCCTGAAGTTGTAAAGGCAATACATGAAGCTGGTCATGATTTAGCAAATCATAGTGAAAATCATAAACAAATGACTACTCTTAATTCATTAAAGTGTATTGATGAGATTATGAAAGTACATAAAAAGGTAAAAGAGCTTACGGGAGTAGATATGATTCTCTTTAGGCCACCATTTGGAGATTATAATAATAATTTGATTCAAACTGCCAAAAGATGTAATTATTATACAATACAATGGGATGTAGATAGCCTTGATTGGAAAAACTATGGAAAAGAACAGCTTATAAAAGCAGTCCTAGAACATAAAGCTCTTAGTAATGGTTCTATTATACTTATGCATAATGGTGCAAAGTATACTAAAGATGCCTTAGAGGAAATAATTGTTGGGCTTAAAGAAAAAGGCTTTGAGTTGATACCAATATCTCAGCTAATATATAAGGGTGAATATACTTTAGATCATCAGGGAAGACAGATTCCTAAAGGAAATTAAAAATGGATTTATTTTAAATATAGTTACCTTCAAAGTAAAGGAAATAAAGTGTAGCATACTATATAAATAAATGTCAAGGAATTTTTAATTTTGAATATTGTATGGTAAAGTTGAGGTTACTATTCATAGATTTGTTGAGGTTGGTCTCGAAAAAGTCCTTAATGTAGGCTGTGAAATTTTTCAAATGAATATAAACATATATGTGTACAATTGTTTGCCTTACCCTCGTTCAGCATATTTTTTACAAGCCTTTGCAAGCAAAGTCTTGACAAAACATAAATGCTTCCTCGGACGTTCTCTCGAAGTTTTAAAAGACAAAACATCTGCCGAACCGATGGGTCTGCACAATTGTACACATATATGTTCATATTCATTTGAAAAATTAATTTATGTATTGAAGGACTTTTTCATTGACCTAATATTAATCAGGCCGTGAATAGTAACAAGTTGAGTTATTCATATCTTGTACAAATAAATTTACTATGATATTATAAACATATTGAGCAATGCAGTTATAGCGTAATTCATTATAATGATGTAGATAACAGGAGGAAATTATGAGGAAGTTTTCCAAAGAAGAGTCAAAGAGAATTTTGCAGAATGAAATTTCTCCAGAAGAACTGTCCCAAAAATACGTAGAATATAGTAACGAAGTCTTGGATGAAGTTGCAAAATTAGGAAAAGAAGTTAGCTCAGATAACATAATAAATTTAATAAATAAATATAAAAGAAAATCTAATCTGGCACTTACTAAAATAAATGAAAGCAATGAGAATCAAAAAACCATAGATGCGTATCTTCCGGAAATTATAAAAGCCAGATTATTTTTATATTTAATAAATCAATTAAATATATTATCTAAAACAAACAAAGAAACAGGCAAAGTTAAGTTTAATTTCTGGGATGGCTATATTCTTCAAAAACTATTATTTAAAAGGGATTTGGAGAGAAAGCCTGTTTCAGATTTTTGGTTTAAATTATTATGGAAATTTATTACCAATAAGAAAATCTTAATGACTTTAGTAAACGAAAAAGGAATCTATTGCTTTTATTCAAAGAAGCTTTTAAGTAAAATTAAAAATATAGTTAATAACGCCTACTGTGTTGAGGTGGCTGCCGGTGATGGCACATTGACTGGTTTTTTAAATAATACAGGTGTAAAATGCATAGCAACTGATGACTATAGCTGGAGTAATTATATAAATTATAATAATAGTGTTGAAAAATTATCAGCAAAAGAAGCACTAAATAAATATAGACCAGAAGTAGTAATATGCTCTTGGTCACCTCCAAACAATAATTTTGAAAAATATATTTTTCAATCAGACCATGTGAATACCTATATTGCAATAGGTACTAGAAATGGTGAATTTTCAGGTAATCATGGTGTATATGAAAGTCAGACAAAATTTACAATGGAATTAGACGAAGAATTATCGGCTATGATTATCCCTCCTTCATTAGAAAATGCAGTATATATATTTAAAAGAAAATAAACCACTATTTTATTAATTTTATTGGAGTAAAAGTAAATAAATTT
Source organism: Mobilisporobacter sp. (assembly GCA_031549965.1). Classification (GTDB taxonomy): domain Bacteria; phylum Bacillota; class Clostridia; order Lachnospirales; family Lachnospiraceae; genus JAVBPB01. Next base: position 6,147 of record JAVBPB010000097.1, read on the forward strand.
TAGGAGAAATTATGAGAATAATATTAGCATCAGGTTCACCTAGAAGGAAAGAAATCTTTTCGGAACTAGTTAAAAAATTTGAAATTATTCCTGCAATAGGTGAGGAAGTTATAAGCAAAAATAGTCCTAGTGAGGTTGTAATGGAATTGTCACACCAAAAAGCTATGGAAGTATATGGTATTGAGAAAAGTAAAAATTGTAATGAAGAGTTATTAATAATTGGAGCCGATACAGTTGTTTCTCTTAATGATAAAATTATAGGAAAACCAAAAAATATAGAAGAGGCTTTTGAAATTATAAAGGAATTAAGTGGTAGAACCCACAAAGTATATACAGGTGTTACAATAATACATTTTAAAAACGATAATGAGGACATCGAAACATTTTTCTAGAGAACTTATGTATCAGTTGAAGAACTTTCCAATAAAGAAATTACAGAATATATAAAAACCAATGAATCAATGGATAAAGCTGGTGGATATGCAATTCAGGGATTATTCAAAAAATATATTAAAAAAATTGATGGAGATTATTACAATGTTGTGGGTCTGCCGGTGGCAGGTTTGTGGAAGAGGATTAAACATAGAGTTTAATCCTCTTTTACCTATATTGTAATTTCAATTCTATTAAGTTCCGGATCAAATATACAACTTTCATAATAGCCATCACCGGTTGTCCTTGGAGCACTTGCCAGCTCAAATCCATCATTAACAAGCTGAATGGTTAATTCGTCAACTGATTCTTTGCTTCCTACTTGAAATGCTATATGAGCAAGTCCTATGTATTGTTTTTCTAAATCTTTATGATTTTCATAAATATTAGGCATTTGCATAAGCTCAAGTTTAGAATTGTCCTTAAAAGTAATAAAATAAGAGTTAAAACCAGTTTTACTATTAACATATAAATTGTTACTTACTCCGCTAAAATATTTTACATAAAAATCTCTCATATTTTCTAAATTTGAAACCCATATGGCTACATGATGAATCATCGTATTTCTCCTCTATTAAAAATTATTTTGTCATCAAAATCATACTCATTAAACACATAAACATTATATCACAAAAAATTAAATAACTTCAATAAGATATTGTATTATTAGTACAAATAGTTTAAAATAATTTTATAGTTTTATATCTCAAAAAATATTTAGAAAGTGAGAACAGGATGATTCAGGAAAAAAAAGTAAAGTTCTTGATAAATAGTGGCTATTATGCACTATTAATTGCTTTGGGATACATTAGCATACGTTATGTACTTCCAATTATTTTACCATTTGTCATTGGGCTTATTGTTGCTTCAATTGTAAGGCCTTTAGCAGATTTTATTGCTAAAAAAATAAAAATTAATAAAAAGATAACTAGATTAATATTTGTTGCCTTATTTTATTGTATAATAGGAGTTATCGTACTCTTTGGAAGTGTTAAATTACTTACAACTATTCGTGATTTTGTTTTTCAGCTTCCAAGTATGTATAAAAGTGATATAATGCCCTTTTTAAATAAGAGTTTTGAGGGATTATCTGTGTCAATATCAGAAGTAGAACCAACCATTCTTCCAATATTAGAAGATAACTTTAAAAAGATAACTGACTCATTAGGACAAACACTTTCAAGTGTATCAATGTCAATTGTAAAATCTATTTCAAATTTTGCTTCAACACTGCCTGCTGCATTAATAAAATTAATTATTACTGTAATAGCTTCTTTTTTCTTTATTATAGATTACGAGAAGGCTACAGGTTTGATTTTGCGTTTTATACCTAAAAATGCCAGAGGGCTGGCAATTCATACAAAAAATTATTTGGGGAAATCAGTAGCTATATTTTTCCGTTCTTACGCATTAATAATGCTTATAACATTTATTGAATTAAGTATTGGTTTTACTATATTGGGACTAAGTAAAGCAGTATTTATTGCAATGGGAATAGCTATTTTTGATATTTTACCAGTACTTGGAACAGGAGGAGTATTAATACCTTGGATTGTTATTGCAACTTTGCTTGGAAATTATAAAATGGCAGTTGGGATATTAATAATTTATTTGGTTGTAACAAGTATACGTAATGTAATTGAGCCAAAATTAGTTGGAAGTCAACTAGGGTTACATCCTTTAGTTACTTTGATTTCTATGTTTGTTGGAGCAAATTTTTTGGGGATTGTGGGGCTTTTTGGTGTACCGTTTACGGTTTCACTTATATTGTATTTGAGGAGGACTGGGGCTATTTCTTGGAAGAAAGAGGAGGAGGTGAGCTGAGGCCACTGAAAAAGTCCTTTTAATACGGTAATTTAATTTTCAGATGAATATGAGTGTATATATATCCAATTGTACAGACCCATTGGTTCTAGTTTTATTATATGTAAATATTTAACTGAGGAGGGAGTGATTTTTTTATGTTATTCCCTCCTCAGTTATTTTTAGATTAATATGTTTTTAACTATTTCCATGCAAATATCAGGTTTATTCATTGTATAGATGTGAATACCTTTAACTTTAAAATTTATTAATTCGTTAATTTGAGTAATAGCATAATCTATACCGGCTTTATACATATCTGTAGGATTATTTCCATATTTATCAAGTATATTCTGAAACTTTGGGGGTATAGTTGAGCCGGATAACGATATTGTGGTGTCGATTTGTTTGACTGATATAATCGGCATAATACCTGCTAAAATTGGAACTTTAATACCCTTAGTGACAGCTTTATCAATGAAATTATAAAAGGCATTATTATCAAAGAATAATTGGGAAATGAAAAAGCTTGCTCCCTTGGATTGCTTTAATAATAAGTTATCCAGATCTGAATTGAGTGAAGGTGCTTCAATATGCTTTTCAGGATAACATGCACCTGCTACACAGATATTTGAATCCCTTTTTATTATTGGAATTATATCAGATGCGTATTTATATTGTCTGTTATTAAAATCTTCAACCGACATATTCTTTGGTCTGTCACCTCTAAGTGCTAAAACATTATGAATATCATTATTTAAAAATTCTTTAATTATACCCTCAAGCATATCTTCATTCAAAGCTACACATGTTAAATGTGCCAATGCCGGTATATTACATTCTTTTTCTATATAATTAGCAATCTCAGTAGTTGCTTTCCTTGTTCCGCCTCCGGCTCCATAAGTTACACTAATAAAATCTGGATTTAAAAGTTTCAATTTATCTAAAGCCGTGTAGATAACAGAAATATCAGAGTCAGCCTTAGGTGGGAAAACTTCAAAAGATAAAAGTCTTGATTTATTCTTTAAAATATCATTAATATACATTTTTACCTCCAAAATCAATTTTATAAAATTATATCATAAAATCATAGTTAAATACAACTGATACATCATTTATGTTATGGAAAGAAGACCCAAAAGTTTGTCAGGCTATCCAGACAAACTTTTGTTTTAGGGGGCTTCTTGGAATGCTTTGCATAACAGAATTTTATATTTAATATTTGGCAAAATACTCATCTAAAAAATTCAATTCCCCCTCCAAAAAACAAAAAACCAAGATATTTAACAGTAATTTGTCAATCTATGCTAAAAACTGCCAAAAAATAACCACCTTTTCATAAATTAGGACACTTACAAAAAATGTATTTTCATGATACCATACGGATATACATAAATTCCCATAAACGTGTTTTGGGTATCGACGACAACCATTCAAAGCACTATTACAACGAAAATTACTAAAAATAAAATATTATGTTTTAGCAATTTTCAAATATACGGAGGTGATATTTTATTTATTTTATTGCAACTTATTGACGAAATTTAAAAGGGAGGACAATATGTTAACAAAAAACGTTCAAAAAAGAGTAACAGCATTTTTCCTAGTAATTTTATTAGCATTTAACGGACTAATACCATCTGCAACCACTTATGCAGCAGATGTATTGACACCAGCAGAAGCAATTGCCTTAAAAAACGGTGATTTTTCAAATGGTAAAAATTTCTGGAAATGCTTTGAAATGATCTGGGAAGGGGTTAATGCAAAAGCTTCATATATACCAGTAGCAGATGGAATGAAGATTGCAATTCAAAATCCCGGAAGCCTTAACTGGCACATTAGCTTGGCACAAGATATAAAGCTTTATCCGGGAAATACTTATAAAGTGTCATTTGATATTACATCTCAAATTTCACGAAAAGCATGGGCAGGTATTGAGTATAAATACGATGCACAGTACAAAGCAATGGATAAAGATATTGAACTTGTAGCTGGTGTTAAACAAACAATTACTCAGACTGTTACTGTAGATCAGGATTTTGAAGGGGAATTTTCTATAAAATTAGGAAAAAATTCTGGTGAAACTTATGGAGCACATGAAGTATTAATTTCAAATGTTTTAGTAGAAGTTGAAGGATATCGTGACCAAATTGTACTTATTAAGGATGGAAACTTTGATAATGGAATGGGAAGTTTCACTACAAGTACATCTAATGGTGGAAATGCTTCTTTTGATTCATCAAATCAGAAATTAAATGTTACTGTTAATAATCAGGGACAAGCAAAAGATAGTATTATAGTATCAAATAACAACCTTTTAGTAAAAAAGGGTTATGAATACGAGGTATCATTTGCAGCAAGAGCCACTTTACCAAGAAATATTGAAGTATTGGTTGCATCAGGAAGCAGTACATTAATGAGCCAAACAGCTTATATTGACGATGTAACTGGCAAATATAAATTTAAATATACAGCTCAAAATGATGGATTGGTATCATTAAAGCTTTTACTTGGAAAAAATGGTGACATAATTTCAAGCCATAATGTATTTTTAGATAATATCAGGTTTGATGTTTCTGGTGCAATGGATGCATTAGGAACTAAGGAAAAAGCATACGATATAGGTCTTTTAATGCCTCCTGCTTTTTCAGAGGAGTCTGTAAATAATGTAATTGGAAGAGATATAACTATTACATTTGCAAATCAGGGCAATTTCCAAAATTCAATTAACGGAGTAAATGTTAATGGAGTAAAATTAAATAGCGGACAGTATACAGTTGGAAATGGTTCTGTGACAATATCAAAAAATGCATTTACTGAGGCGAAGATCTATGAAGTTGAAGTAAGAGCAAATGGATATGAAAAAGCATCTATAAAACAACAAATGTATGCTAACACTATGTGGCAGTTAACTTGGAATGAAGATTTTTCTGGAAGTAGCTTAGATAATTCTAAATGGAGTTATCAAGAAGGTGATGGCTCTGATTATGGAGTTTCTGGATGGGGTAATGATGAACAGCAATATTACACAAGAAATAACATAACTTTTGAAAACGGGAAATTGGTTATTAAAGCGGATGATGATGGTATGGGAGGAAAACCATATACATCAGGACGTATATGGACATCAGGTAAATTTTCACAGGCATATGGAAAGTTTGAAGCAAAAATAAAAATGCCTGAAGGTGCTGGTTTATGGCCTGCATTTTGGATGTTACCTGCTGATACTGAATACGGTGTATGGGCAGCTTCTGGTGAATTAGATATTATGGAAGCTAGAGGCCGTGAAATTAACAAAGTAGACGGAACTATTCACCATGGTAAAAACTGGCCGGGCAATTTACATACAGGAAGCAGTTACATATTTGAAAATGGTGAAGATATTACAGGGTACCATGTTTATTCTGTAGAATGGGAACCAGGAGAAATAAGATGGTTAGTAGATGGTAAAGTATATCATACAGAAAACAACTGGTATGCAGAAAATACTGATAATGCAACAAAATATGCTTATCCTGCACCTTTTGACAAGCCATTTTATATTATATTAAATCTTGCAATTGGTGGAGCATATGATGGAGGAATACTTCCAGATAACTCTATATTCCCTACATATATGGAAGTAGACTATGTAAGAGCATATGAATTAGTTGGAAGAGAACCTATAGTGGCAGTAGAAAAAGTAATAGAAAAAGATAGTATTCCGGCAAACGCTAAGTCACCGGTAAATGGAAATTATATTACAGATACTAATTTTACGGATGTTAAAGTTATAAAAGAAAATGGCGTTTCATTAGACAATTATAAATGGAATTTTGCAACAGGGCCAGACTTTGGTGGAGCAGCTACATTAACTAAAGAAGTAATTAACAATCAGACTTTTGCTAAAGTTAATATTACAAATCAGGGTAATGCATTACATTCTATTCAATTAATCCAGAGAGAACCGATTGTAAAGGGCAGATACTATAAATTAAGCTTTGATGCAAAAGCAACTGATTCTCGTTCATTAAGCGTGAAAATAACTGGTGATGATACACGAGGATGGACAGTGTATGGAGCTAAAGATTTTAGCTTAACTAAAGAAATGAAGAACTATAGCTATATTTTCCAAATGACAGATGCTACAGATACTTTAGCTAGACTTGAATTTAATATGGGATTAAGTACAAGCGGTATTACAATTGGAAATATGGTATTAGAAGAAGTTAACAGTCTTTATGATGAAACCGGTCATAAAGAAGTATTAAAAACAGGAAATCAAATATATAACGGAACATTTGATCAGGGTCGTCAAGACAGAATGACTTACTGGTTAATAAGCGGTGCAGCAGGCAGTGTAGATCCATCTGCTCGTGAACTTAAAGTAAGTAATATTACAAACAATGCATCTTTAGTTCAAAAAGGAATGGAATTTTTAAAAAATGACAGCTATGAACTAAAGTTTGATGCAAGATCATTAAGTAATAAAAATGTTACAGTACAATTTACAGACAAGATGGGAAATACTGTATATAGTACTAAGGATGTTGCAGTTACTACAAACAAAAATAACTATATAGTGACATTTACAATGCCAAATATTACAGATACAGATGGACAGGTTGTATTTAAGCTTGGAAATAACAATTCAGATATCTATTTTGATAATATTACCTTAAATAGAGTATCTCATAATAATTTTGACTTTACAGGCATTCCAATGTATCCACTTAAAAATGGAAACTTTGATGCAGGGCTTTCAAGCTGGTCTTCATATGGAACAACGCCAACCGTTGAAAATGGAGCTTTAAAAGCAGATATATCAGCAGGCGGAAACAAGTGGGATAAGATGGTTACTTATGACGGAATTACATTATCACCGGGATTAGAGTATAAATTTGCTTTTGATGTAAGGGCAACAGTTAACACAAATATTGATGTTACTCTCGAAAATGCATATTATACAAGAGTAAAAGAGTTTGTTAACTTACCGGTAAATGCTCAAAATACACATTATGAATATAAATTCCGTGTGGATAGTAAGCAAACATTAGCACTTAAATATTTACTTGGAGGAGCAGGTTCTGATTATGATTTTTATTTAGATAATGTTGTATTGGAAGTTAATAATGCACCGCTTAAAATGCCGGCATACATTACCGCAAATTCAGCCGTATCTCTTATGAATCAGGATCTTGTACTTAATTATTTTGGAAGTTTACAATGGCAACAAAGTGCAAAGAAATTATATATAAACAAACAAGAAGTAGCAAGTGAGAATGTTACATTTGAAAATGGCAAAATAACAATAGATAAGAGTGTTTTAAATGATTCTGGAACAGTTCAAATTAAAATTGGAGCAGAAGGATTTGAAGATACTAATATAGTTAGTGTAAGAATATTGTCATTAGATGGAAATTTAGTTCAAAACGGTGACTTTGAAGCTGGACTCGTAAGCTGGGGAAGTTATTTCCACAATGGATGTGCAAGTTTACAAGTAACCAATGAAAATATGGCTAAAATACAATTAAACTGGCATGAAAATGCGGATTGGAATGCTATTTTATTACAGGAAGGAATTCCTATGGAAGCTGGAAAGACTTACGAGCTTACCTTTGATGCATATGCCTCAGTAGAAAGACCAATCAGAGCAATTATTAAAAATTCAAATATGTCAGGTACAGTTAATTTATCTACAGATATTCAGTCATATTCAGTTATGTTTACTCCAAACAGTAATATGACAGCAGAACTTCAAATGCTTTTAGGCTTTGTAGAAAATGGAAGTCTTACTACACCTAACTTTGCTCATTCAGTATATATTGGAAATATAAGCTTAAGGGAATCAGATGGAACTCCGGCATCAGTATATCCAAAAGTTACTGGAGTAAAGAATGGTGAAGTATACAAAACAGCAGTTACTCCTGTAGTAAAATATCAAGGTGAATTTGACTTTACACTTTCTAAAAAGTCAAATAAATCCGATAGCTATCAGATAATAAATTATCCTGTATTAACTCAAATCAGTGAAGATGGATACTATAAACTAGTAGTTACAAGTAGAGCAAATACAGAGGTTAAAACAGTTGTAGAATTCCAAATTGATACCTATATTGACTTAACTAAAGAATACTTTATTATAAAATCAAGATCAAATAGTAAGGTTATTGAGGTAGCAGGAAGTAAAAACGGTGCTTTAATAGTTCAAAACAATTACGATGAAAGACTAAGCCAGTTCTTTACATTAGAAGAAGTGGATGATGAATATTTTGTAATTCGTTCATTAACCAGTGGAAAAGTAATTGAAGTAGCTAATGCTTCTACAGAAAACAGTGCAACTATATCACAATCTGATTACTATGGAGACAGAAACCAACAGTGGAAAAAGGTTTACACAAGCCAAGGTTACTTTAAATTAGTAAACCGTGCATCAGGAAAGGTTATCGATATACCGGGTGCATCTACAGCAGATGGAGTAGCATTAAAGCAATATGAAGATAATGGTTCAAATGCACAACAATTTGACATTGTAAAAATGGATGTACCAACTAAAAAATCACTTGCAGATGTCAGTACATTATCTGCTTGGAAAGAAAATGTAATTCAGTATCCACAAAAAGGTCAATTAATTCCAGCAGGACCTATTTTCTTACAATGGATTAATACGAACAGCATTGGAACAGTTGCAAATTATGAAGTTTATGTAAATGATACATTACAAGGAATTGCATCTCCAACAGCAGACAATGTAATGGAATATGAATATTATTCAACAGCAGTAGAAAGACATAATATAAAAATAGTTGCAGTATTAACAGACGGTACAAGAGTAGAATCTAATAAATTTGATTTCTTTGTATCTAAAAAAGGTGTGGGCTGGGGAACACTTTACAGAACACAGGATATGGGATTATCATGGTATTACCACTGGGCAACTGACCCATCAGCAGGAACTGACCCTGATTTACAGTTTGTTCCTATGATTTGGGGTAACTGGGGCAGTGCATGGTTATCAAATCCAGAAAATGCAAAATACAAAACAATTTTAGGATTTAATGAACCTGACTTTGAAGAACAATCAAATGTTTCAGTTGATGCAGCAATACAAGCATTACCAGAATTTATGGCAACTGACCTTAGAGTAGGTTCACCTTGTTCAGCAATACCAGCTCCATGGTCAGCATGGTTCGATGGATACATGACAAGGGTTTTAGAAGATCCTAGTTTAGATGTAGACTTTATTGCACTTCATTGCTATTTTGATGGAACAGATGGACAAGCTTTCTTAGACATGATAGATTTAACATGGGAAAAATGGCATAAACCAATCTGGATTACAGAATTTGGTGTAGCTGCATGGGGTGAAGAAAATGCCTTTAAATTTGACTCAGAAGATGTTTATGAAAACTTTATGAAGGTTGTACTTCCAGGATTAGACGAAAGACCATATGTAGAACGTTATGCATGGTTCCCATTTGATCCAAATGATGCTTATGGCGGTGCATCAGGTATATTTAACTATGATACAGGTAAATTAAACAAGCTTGGTCTTCTTTACAGAAGTTTAGGACTTCCAGAAGGTTATGAATTAGAACCTTTATCAGATGTAGATCCAATAGAAGAACCAACAACTCAGCCAACGACTGAGCCAACAACCGGTTCGACAGAACCAACCACAAAGCCAACTGAACCAACAACCGGTTCAACTGAGCCAACCACAAGCACAACTCAACCTACGACACAACCAACAACAAGTACAACTCAACCAACAACTCAGTCAAATGAACCAGTTGTTATCCGTGTTGAAGCTGAGAACTATATTGCAATGAATGGAGTTGATAAGGAAGGATGTGTTGAAGGAGGACAAAATGCAGCATACATTGATCCGAATGATTGGATGGAATATAGTATTAACGTACCAAGTGATGGTATATACCAAATAAAGGCACGTGGTTCAAGTCCTTATGATGAAACAGGAGTTATGTCTATTCAAAAGAATGGCACTACATTAGGCAGTGTTAATATTCAAAAAACAGGTGGATGGCAAAACTGGCAAGACTTTATGGGAGATGAAATAACATTACAAGAAGGTCAGCAGACAATCAGAGTTTATATTACAAATGGAAGATATAATATAAATTGGTTTGAGCTGATTAAAAAAGACAGTACAAATCAAAATCCAAATACTCAGGTAAATTTAAGAATTGAAGCTGAAAATTACTCTCAGATGGAAGGTGTTCAGGCAGAAAATTGCGGAGATATTGGTGGAGGTCAAAACATTGGGTGGATTGATGACAATGATTGGCTGGAATATATAGTAAATGTTCCTCATCCAGGCAATTACACCATAGACTACAGGGTAAATGGATGGAATACAAATTCTAAAATACAATTAATGAACGGTTCTCAATTATTAAGTGAGACGAATGCATACACTGAAAATATATGGGACACAAAAGCATCTGAAGTATTTTACTTAACAGAAGGGCAGATTACCTTACGTGTAAAATCAGCACAGGGAGGTTTTAATCTGAATTGGATGAATTTAAATTCAGTAAACTAGTATTATTATGAATAGCTAAAGAAATGAGCTATTGCAGTTTTTGCAATGGCTCATTTTTTCTAGTTAATTTAGTACATTAATAAAAATTAATTTAATTTAAATTTAGATACTAAGTTTTCTAATACTACGGACTGACTGCTCCCGAGTTTGTTGGTTTATAGGTCTAAATCTTTAAGAAAGGTTGAAATTTGTTATAAACTGTTGTATAATATTGGTAGGTGATTAATATGTTTGTTAATTAAAAAATATATGTTCATAAATCCATTTTGTCCCTATTTTTCGTTTGTTCGTTTTGGCGAATAGTATATCATCATTAATGCAAATAGAATTATTGGGCGAATTTATTTCATTTCTCACGTCATCTACAATTCTTTTTGA